>NZ_SMLD01000004.1:0-131063 GCF_004352805.1 Nonomuraea mesophila | reverse complement strand
CTACGCCGACCGCATCTACGTCCTCGACCGCGGCCTCGTCACCGAACACGGCGACCACGACACCCTCATGGCACTCAACGGCCTCTACGCCGACCTCTACACCCTCCAGGCCTCCGCCTACCGCTGAGCCCGGCAAAGGTTCACGCCAGAGCGGCCTCGATCACCGCACGGGCCACGCCGGCCACCGCGTCCGCCCGGCGGCCGGGATTCTCCAGCACCACGCCCACCGCCACCTCCGGCGCGTCCGCCGGCGCGAACGCCGTCATCAGCGCGTGGTCGCCCGTGACGAGCCCCTTCTCCGAGGTGTCGGACTTGGCGGCCACCTCCACCCCGGGGATGGACGCCGGGCCGCCCGCGTGCGTGACCGTCGTCATCATCGCCGCCAGGTATCTCGCGAGCACGGGCGACAGGGCCGTGCGGTAGGGCGCCGGGTCGGCCCGGCCGATCACCGAGCCGTCCGCCAGCCGCTCCTCCTCCACCAGGTACGGCCGCATCAGCACCCCGTTGTTGGCCACGGCCGCCGACAACATCGCCAGCATCAGCGGCGTCACCCGGTCGTCGTGGCGGCCGATCGCGGCCAGGGCGGTCCGCGCCCGGTCCATGCCGGCGGGAAAGACGCTGGGCGTCGTGCCCAGCGGGATCGTCAGGCCGCTCGCGTTGAACCCGAAGGCCTCGGCCTGGTCGCGCAGCAGGTCCTGCCCGAGTTGCAGCCCGATGCCGGCGAAGGCCGTGTCGCACGACGCCATGAACGCGTACGCGAGCGTCGGGCGCTCCTGGGCGCAGGGCCGGCCGTTGTCCACGTACATGGGGGTGCCGGGCAGGCGCAGGCGGGCGGGGGCCTCCACCACGGTCGACGGGGCGTACTCGCCGGAGGACAGCGCCGCGGCCGTGGTGACCAGCTTGAACGTGGCCCCGGGGGGATACAGCCCGTGCAGCGCCCTGTTCACCATCGGGCCCCCGGGGGCCTGGCGGATCTGTTGCGCCGTCTCGGCGAGGCGGTCGCGGTCGAAGGTGGTCAGGGCGTTCGGGTCGTAGGCCGGGTAGCTGACCAGCGCCAGGATCGCGCCCGTCGCCGGGCTGATGGCCACGGCCGCGCCCGGGACCCCGGTCGCCTTGAGGCTCTGGTAGGCCGCCCACTGCACCCGCTCGCTGATCGTCAGCCGGACGTCGGCGCCCTCCACGACGCCGTCCCTGACGAGTGACTGCACCCGTATCTTGGCGTCCCTGCCGGACAACACCGCGTCCTGCGCGCGTTCGATGCCGGTGGAGCCCGCCAGGGAGACGTGGCCGGTGACGGGGGCGTACAGCCGGCCGTGCCGGTAGACCCGCCGGTAGAGGTAGGGGCCCTCGCCGGTCGGGCGGCTGCCGGCGACGGGCGTGCCCTCGTAGGTGAGGATGTCGCCGCGCGGACGCTCGAACCTGGCGATCAGCGGCCGCTCGTTCCGCTGGTCGGCGTTGAGCCGGTGCGAGCCGAACGCCTGGAGGAGCGTCACGTGCGCCAGCAGCACGAACAGCATCGCCGCACACGACCTGGCGACGCGGCGCAGCGGGACGTCGATCCGCCGCGCCCATGATGCCATGCACTTCGGTCTACCAACCGAGGCGCAAAGACCGGGCTAGATGAGGCTGCGGTAGTAGGAAATCTTGTTGCTGATGTAGCTCTGCCGCTCGCCGAGGTTGGCGATCTGCGCCCGCACCTGCTCGTCGTGCTCCTCCAGGAGCTTGATGCGGTCGGGGATCGTGTGGTCGCCCGCGCGTACGAGTTCGGCGAAGCGGAGCATCTGGGCGATCGGCATGCCCGTGTCGCGCAGGCAGCGGAGCGTGCCCAGCCAGCCGATGTCCTCCTGGCTGAACCTGCGCTGCCCGGCCGCGTTCCTGTCGACGCGCTCCAGCAGGCCGATCTTCTCGTAGTAGCGCAGGGTGTCGATGCTGAAGCCGGTTTCCTGCACGACCTGGGCGGGTGTGTACACGCTCACGCACCCAAGCATCCCACCTGGAGTGCACTCCAGGTCAACCAGTTCCGGCGGGGCTTGACATGGAGTGCGCTCCAGATCCCAGAGTCAGGCTCATGAACATCGCACTCGGCACGATTCCGTTCGGCACGACCGTCGACCTGACGGACACGTTCGCCCTGCTCGACCGCTTCCACGAGGCGGGCGGCACCATGCTGGACACGGCCAACAACTACCCGTTCTGGGTGGAGGGCCGCACGGGCGACGAAAGCGAGCTGGCCATCGGCAAGTGGCTGGCCGCGCGGGGCAACCGGGACGAGATCTTCATCAGTACGAAGGCCGGCGCCCGCCCCACCGTCCCCGGCGACACCACCCTCGGCTCGGCGGAGGGCCTGTCCGCCCCCGTGCTCGCCAGGGCCGTGGAGGGCAGCCTGAGCAGGCTCGGCACCGACCGCGTCGACCTGTACTGGTCGCACATCGAGGACCGCTCCGTCCCGCTGGAGGAGACCCTGGGGGCGTTCGACGCGCTGGCCCGGGAGGGCAAGATCCGCGCGGCGGGCGCCAGCAACATCGCGACCTGGCGGCTCGAACGGGCGAGGAACGTCTCCGCCACGCGCGGCTGGATCGCCTACACCTACGTCCAGCTGCGGCACACGTACCTGCGGCCACGGCCGCTGACCAGGCCGGCGGAGTCGGGGCACACGCTGGCCTCCGACGAGACCTTCGACTACCTGGCCGCCGAGCCGGACATGACGTTGTGGGCGTACAACACGCTGATGTTCGGCGCGTACACGCGCCCTGACCGGTCCATCTCCGATATTTACGATCACCCTGGTACGACCCGGCGCCTGGCCGTGCTCCACGAGGTCGCCAAGGAGCTGGGCGCGACCCCGAACCAGGTCGTCCTGGCCTGGCTGATGGCCGACGGCATCGTCCCCATCGTCGGCGTCTCGACGATGCCCCAGCTGGAGGAGGCCATCGGCGCCACCGACCTGAAGCTGGACCAGGAGCTGCGCGCCCGCCTGGACGCCCCTGCCTGACCGCTCGCCCGGGGGTCAGGGCAGATGGTCGGCGAGGTAGCGGCGGACGAGGTGCTTGCACTCGGCGATGAGCGCCAGGTCGCCGCGGGGGTCGGTCCTGAAGGCCAGCTTGAGCACCGCGTCCGTCGCCTCGACCGCCACCAGCAGCGCCCGGTCCAGGCCGGGGCCGACGGGTGCGTCCACCAGTGCGAGGGTGAGCCCGCGCAGCCGGTCGGCCACCACGACGTTGTTCTCGTGGGTGCCGTCGAGCGCCTGCTTGCTGCCCTCCACCGGCATACCGCCCGCGGTGACCAGCACCTCTCCGAAGTCCATCACGGAGAAGCCGGGAGTCGTGCGCTTCATGTCGACGAACTCGTCGACGGCGAGGTCCACGAGGTCGGTCC
The DNA here is from genome assembly GCF_004352805.1 of Nonomuraea mesophila. Lineage (NCBI taxonomy): Bacteria > Bacillati > Actinomycetota > Actinomycetes > Streptosporangiales > Streptosporangiaceae > Nonomuraea > Nonomuraea mesophila. The sequence continues at coordinate 127,688 of NZ_SMLD01000004.1, read as the reverse complement.
AGTGCGACAGGTCGGCCGTCGCGACACGTTCGGTGACCCGTCCGAGGAACGCCTCCAGGTTGCGCCGGGCCAGCGCCCGCACCAGGCCCTGCTTGTCGTGGAAGAACTGGTAGAAGGTGCCGATCGGCACCTCGGCCCGCCGGGCGACCTCCTTCGTGGTCAGCGCGTCGTAGCCCACCTCGTCGAGCAGGAGCGCGCACTCGTCGAGCATGCGTTCCACCCGTTCCAGGCTGCGGCGCTGGGCGGGACGGCGGCGCAAGGTACTCGTCATGGTCACCATCCTGTCCTATTACCGGCAGTAAAGGTCCATTACGTTGGCTCAGTAACGTACGCGAGGAGAACGTGGAATGTTCCTGTGGGGCACGGCCACCGCGGCCTACCAGATCGAGGGCGGCGTCCACGAGGACGGCCGGGGCGCGTCCATCTGGGACACCTTCTCCCACGAGCCGGGCCGCACGCGCGACGGCCACACCGGCGACGTCGCGTGCGACCACTATCACCGCTGGCGCGAGGACGTCGCGCTCATGTCGGACCTGGGGCTGAACGCCTACCGGTTCTCGATCGCCTGGCCGCGCGTGCAGCCGGGCGGCTCGGGCGCGGTGAACGAGAAGGGGCTCGACTTCTACGACCGGCTCGTGGACGCCCTGCTGGCGGCGGGCGTGCAGCCGGTGCCGACGTTGTTCCACTGGGATCTGCCGCAGGCGCTGCAGGACCGCGGCGGGTGGATGAGCCGCGAGAGCGCCGGGCGCTTCGCCGACTACGCGGCGATCGCCGCCGGCCGCCTGGCCGACCGGGTCCCGCTCTGGATCACCATGAACGAGCCGTTCGTGCACATGGCCTTCGGCTACGCCCTGGGCGTGCACGCCCCCGGCCAGGCGCTCATGACGGACGCGCTGCCCGCCGCCCACCACCAGCTGCTCGGCCACGGCCTGGCCGTAGGGGCGCTGCGCGCCGCCGGGGCCCGGCAGGTGGCGCTCACCAACAACTGCACGCCGGTGCGGGCGGCGTCGGCGGACGAGGCCGACGTGAAGGCCGCCGAGGCGTACGACGTCCTGCACAACCGCCTGTTCAACGACCCGGTGCTGCTCGGCGCGTATCCGGATCTGTCGGCCTACACCGCCGACCTCGGCTTCCTCCAGGACGGCGACCTGGACGTCATCGCCGCGCCCCTGGACGCCCTCGGGATCAACTACTACCATCCCACCCGTATCGCCGCCCCTGCGGACGGCGCCGGGCTGCCGTTCACCGACGTGGGCATCACCGGCCATCCGACCACGGCCTTCGGCTGGCCGGTCGTCCCCGACGGCCTGCGCGAGCTGCTCACGGGACTCAGGTCACGGTACGGCCCGGCCCTCCCCCCGATCCTCGTCACGGAGAACGGCTGCTCCCAGGACGACGTGCCGACCGAGCACGGCACGGTCGAGGACGACGGGCGCATCGCGTTCCTGGAGAGCCACATCGAGGCGATGCGGCGGGCCATGGCCGAGGGCGTGGACGTGCGCGGCTACTTCGTCTGGTCGCTGCTCGACAACTTCGAGTGGGCCGAGGGCTACCACCAGCGCTTCGGCCTCGTGCACGTGGACTTCGCGACCCAGCGGCGCACCCCGAAGGCGTCGTACGCGTGGCTGAAGCAGTTTCTCGCGGGTCAGAACACCGACACGTGAACGTGGTCGTAGTGGTTGGCCGTCACGCCGCCCCGGTTGGACATCGGGTCCCAGCCGCCGCCCGAGCGGATGTCGTAGTAGCGCTGCTTCCAGATGATGTACATCACGCCGAGCCTGGCGCCGTTCTTGATGAGCCACGCGGCGAGGGCGTCGCCGTTGGCCGCGTCGGCGCCGGAGGCCATGGTGCCGCCTCTGGACATCATGAAGTCGCAGGCCCGGCCCTTGCCGTGTTCGCCGGGGTCGCCGGGGCGCAGGCAGCCGACGCCGTACTTCATGGGGAAGTTCTGCATGATCTCGGCGCGGACCGAGACCATGCGCTGGGTGAGGCCCTCTGACCCGCCGGGCTCCTGGAAGCCGTACTTGGAGAGCAGGCGCTGGATCTCGCGCCGCCTGCCCTGCATGGCCTTGATCTCCTTGCGCAGCTTCTCGATCTTCTCGTTGGCCTTGAGCTTCGCCTCTTTGTGCTTCTTGATCAGGCGTTTGATGCTCTTGACCCGCTCGGTGCGCTCGTTGGCCATGTAGCCCATGTTGGCGGCCTGGCCCAGGATCTTGTACGGGTCCTCGTTGGGCGCGATCAGCCGGTAGTTGTCGAGCGGGCCGACGATGTAGGCGGTCTGCGCGATCCGGCCCACCTCGGCCTGGGCGGCCTTCAGCTTGGCCGCCAGGCCGCCCGAGGTCTGCGTGGCCCTCTTCGCCTGGATCCTGACCTCTTCCAGGATCTGGATCTGGCCGCGGTACTGCTCGCTGAGCCGGGCCGCCTGCTTGGTGAGCTTGCGCAGCTCAGCGGGTGAGGGATCGGCGGCGGCGGGCGGCGTGGGGTGCAGGCCGAGCAGCCCGGCGAGGACGGCGACAAGAACGGCGAAGCGCCAGATCCTCACACCCGTCCCCTCCCCTCATAGACGGACCGAAACTATAGAAGATGATCTTGTTCTCTGTCATCCGAACGGCGGAACTCCCGCACCTTTGGCGATGATTCGGGGCATTTGTCCGACCCGGCGGCGTCCCCGAAAGTTGGGTCTTGTGTAGATCGCTCCAAACGTCAAGATGACGGCGAACTCGTCTCCGCGAAGGGGCAGACACCCGTGTCTCGATCATCGATCCTCGCCGCCGCCGCGATCCTCGGCTTAGGCACGTCCCTCGTGGCCACGGCGCCCGCGCAGGCGTCCGTGGACCCGCTGCCGGCCCGTGACCGCATCGAGCTCTACCAGCTCGACAGCGCGCCGGGCACCGCACAGACCCTCAGAGAGAAGGGCTTCGACGTCGTCCGGCACGAGACCGGGGACGGCAAGGAGCACATCGAGCTGACCGCCGACCAGAACGACCTCGGCACGCTGGAGAAGCTCGGCCACGAACCCGCCCCCGTACGCAACCCGCAGGGCCACAGCCAGCTCCAGGCGGCGAAGGCCCAGGCGGCGGGCGGCTACACCGTCTACCGGTCCTACTCCGAGCGCGGCGGCATCGCCGACCAGCTCAGGGACATCGCGAGGGCCAACAGGGACATCGTCAAGCTGCAGTCCATCGGCAGGACGCTCAAGGGCCAGGACATCCTGGCCGCCAAGGTGAGCACGGGCGCCCGGCTGCTGCCCGACGGCATCAAGCCCTCGACGCTCTTCTCGGCCACCCAGCACGCCCGCGAGTGGATCGCCACCGAGGTGGACATGCGGCTGCTGAAGTACGTCATCGCCAACAAACGCGCGCTGCGGGACCTGCTCAACAGGACCGAGCTGTGGTTCGTGCCGGTGGCCAACCCCGACGGCTACGACTTCACGTTCACCGAGGGCAACCGCCTGTGGCGCAAGAACCTGCGCGACAACGACGGCGACGGCCGCGTCACCGGCGCCGACGGCGTGGACATCAACCGGAACTTCCCCACGAACTTCCACTACGACGAGGAAGGCTCGTCCAGCATCCCCAGCAGCGAGACCTACCGCGGCACCGGACCCGCCAGCGAGCCCGAGACCAGGGCCATGGACGGCCTGCTCCGGCGGGTCGGGTTCGAGATGCAGCTCAACTACCACTCGTACGGCCCGCTGCTGCTCTACCCGATCGGCGTGCAGATCGCCACCGAGACGGCCGACAACCCGATCTACGAGGCGCTCACGGGCGACGACGCCAAGCCCGCCGTCCCCGGCTTCGACCCCGACCTCGGCGCCGAGCTGTACACCACCAACGGCGACACCAACGACCAGGCGCACCGCCGCTACGGCACGCTGTCGTGGACGCCCGAGCTCAACGAGGGCTGCGACGGCTGCGGCTTCGTCTTCCCCGACGACGAGGCACTGGTGCAGGCCGAATTCGAGAAGGGCCTGCCGTTCGCGCTCGACGTGGCGAAGTCCGCGGTCGACCCGGTGGAGCCGGTCAGCCACCTGGGCAACAAGACCCCCGACTTCGTGCTCGACCCGTTCGAGGTCAGCCACGGCAGGAACCAGGCCGTCCAGGTCAACGCCAAGCGCAAACTCGGCCCGGTCTTCCTCAACTACCAGGTCAACGGCGGCCGCACCCGGGTCGTGCCGACGCGCGAGTGGAAGGGCGGGGAGCGGTACGGCGACGGCTACGACCGCTACTACCACCGGCTGCGCGGCACGGTCACCGGGACGCGGCCGGGCGACAAGGTGAAGGTCTGGTTCACCTCGTTCGGCAGGAAGAGCGGCGGCTTCACCTACACCGTCGCGGACGACATCGGCGGCAAGGTGCTCGTCCTGGCCGCCGAGGACGTCACCGGCCTGAGCCCCGAGCAGGAGGGCACGGAGGCGAAGTACGCCGGCGCGTACGCAGCGGCGCTGAAGGCCGCGGGCTACTCCTCCGACGTGTACGACCTCGACCGGATGGGCCGCAGGGCCCCGCACCCGCTCGGCGTGCTCAGCCACTACAAGGCCGTGGTCTGGGAGACCGGCGACGACGTCATCCCCCGCTCGGAGGGCCAGGTGCCCGGCACCATGTCCAAGGCCGGCGTGGACACCGAACTGGCGGTCCGCGACTACCTGAACGAGGGCGGCAAGCTGCTGCACGCCGGCAAGTACCCGTCGTACGCGGCCAACGGCGACGGCCTGTACTTCTACGAGCCCGACCAGCCGGGCAACCCCGAGTGCACGGTCCCCGGCGACCCGCCCTGCATCCCGGTGTTCAACGACTTCCAGCAGTACTGGCTCGGCGCCTACGTCTATTTCGACGACGCGGGCACCGACCACGACACCGGGCAGCCCTTCGGCCTGCGCGGCAGCGCCGGCGCGTTCAAGGGTTTCGAGGCGGCACTGGAGCCGGGCCACACCAACGCCTACGTGGCGACCTCGGCGATCCTGCCCGCCGACCGCTTCCCGCGCTTCGCGAGCTCGGCCCCGCTCAAGTGGGCCAGGCCCGGCGGCCCGTTCGACCCGCACTCGGGTTCCTGGGACGTCTACGGCGGCATCTCCGACGTCTCGTGGAAGCGGCTGACCAGGACCGTCGACCTGACGGGCAAGAGCGGCGGCGCGCTGTCGTTCTGGACGTCGTACGACATCGAGAGCGCGTGGGACTTCCTGACCGTGGAGGCGCGGACGGCGGGCGGCGACGACTGGACCACGCTGCCGGACGCCAACGGGCACACCTCCCAGGACACCGGCGACAGCTGCGACGCGGGCAACAGCGGCGGCTGGCGCACGATCCACCCGTTCACGCAGCGCTATCAAGGCGCGGCCTGCGAGCCGGCAGGGACGTCCGGCGCGTGGCACGCGGCGTCCGGCAACTCGGGCGGCTGGCAGCAGTGGACGATCGACCTGACCCCATACGCGGGCAGGCAGGTGGAGCTGTCCATCTCATACATCACCGACTGGGCCACCCAGGGCGCGGGCGTCTTCCTCGACGACGTGTCGGTCACGCTGGACGGCGAGGTCGCAGAGGAGAGCTCGTTCGAGACGGACCTCGGAGGCTGGAGCGTGGGCGACCCGCCCGAGGGCTCGGCGCCGTCGGTCAACACCTGGTTCCGCACGGACCAGCTGTTCGAGGAAGGCGGCGGCGTCGTCACCGAGGACACCGTCTACCTGGGCTTCGGCGCCGAGAGCGTGATCGGCGACGAGGCGCGTACGGACCTGGTCAGGCGGTCGATGCGGCACCTGCTCGGCGATCGCCGCTGAGGCCGGCCGGGGGCGCGGCGCACCGGCCGCGCCCCTCTTGCGTGCAAGTCCAGAACATGGTTCGGTCGCCTTGAGGCATCCCCAGGGCAAACAAGCATTCGGTCAAGCGAAAGGCTCACGACATGCGCCGGCACGACAAGCTGTTCATCGGGGGCGAATGGGTGGCCCCAGCAGGCACCGCGACGATAGACGTCATCTCCCCGCACACCGAGGAGGTCGTCGGCCAGGTGCCCGACGGCACGCCGCAGGACGTCGACCGCGCGGTCGCGGCCGCCAGGCAGGCGTTCGACCACGGACCCTGGCCCCGGATGACGTTCGCCGAGCGGGCCGAGGTGATCGGCAGGCTGGCCGCGATCTACAACGAGCGGCAGGGCGAGATGGCCGAGCTCATCACGGAGGAGATGGGCTCGCCCATCACCTTCTCCAACCTCGCGCAGGCGCCCCAGCCGCTCGGCATGCTGCAGTTCTACGCCGAACTCGGCAAGACGTTCGAGCAAGAGGAGGAGCGGCCGGGGTTGTTCGGCCCGCTCACCGTGCGCAGGGAGCCCGTGGGCGTGGTGGCGGCCGTGGTGCCGTGGAACGTGCCGCAGTTCGTCACGATGACCAAGCTCGCGCCCGCGCTGCTGGCCGGCTGCACGGTCGTGCTCAAGCCGGCGCCGGAGACGCCGCTGGACGCGTACCTGCTGGCCGAGTGGACGGCCGAGGCCGGCGTGCCCGCGGGCGTGCTCAACATCGTGCCCGCGGGCCGCGAGACGGGCGAGCACCTGGTCTCCCACGCGGGCGTCGACAAGGTGGCCTTCACCGGCTCGACCGCGGCCGGCCGGCGCATCGCGGCCATCTGCGGCGAGCAGCTCAAACGGCTCAGCCTGGAGCTGGGCGGCAAGTCCGCCGCCATCATCCTCGACGACGCCGACCTGGCCGCGAGCATGGGCTTCCTGTCGATGGCCAGCCTCATGAACAACGGCCAGGCGTGCGTGGCCCAGACCCGCATCCTCGCCTCGCGCAACCGCTACGACGAGGTCGTGGACGCCATCGCGGGCATGGTCACCTCCCAGCCCGTCGGCGACCCCGCCGACCCGGCCACCGGCATCGGCCCGCTGGTGGCCAAGCGGCAGCAGGAGCGCGTCGAGGGCTACGTCAGGATCGGCATGGACGAGGGCGCCAAGGTCGTGGTCGGCGGCCTGGACCGGCCCTACGACCGGGGCTGGTACGTCTCACCCACCGTCTTCGCCGGCGTCTCCAACGACATGCGCATCGCCCGCGAGGAGATCTTCGGCCCGGTCCTGGCCGTCATCCCGTACGACGACGAGGCCGACGCCGTCCGCATCGCCAACGACAGCGACTACGGCCTGGCCGGCACGGTGTGGACGGCCGACGCCGACCACGGCATGGAAGTGGCCCGCCAGGTCCGCACCGGCACGTACGGCGTCAACTGCTTCATGCTGGAGACCAACGCGCCCTTCGGCGGCTACAAGGCCAGCGGCATCGGCCGCGAACTCGGCCCGGAGGGGCTCAACGGCTATCTGGAGTACAAGACCATCGCACGCCTCGGCTGACGGAGACGGAAGGAGGGCCCCGCGGCCGGCCGCGGGGCCCTCGTGATGCAGGATGTGCACCCAGCGCGCCCCCGCAACGCTAGGTGCAAACCCCGCCACTGACAGTGCATACCCCACTCCCCACGGTGATCCACCTGATGGGGGGCACTGAAAGTGCGGATTTCCCTGCCCAGGGTGATCCGTCGGTGGCGGGCCACGACGGGCGACCGCCTGACTACTGAAGTATGTCCCATGGTCACCGTCACGACGGCTTCCATCCCCAAGGACTTTCTCCCAGCGGTTTTTATCCATCCGCCCTAGGTAGACGTGTATTACTCATGAAAAGTTCGCTGAGATCCATTTGCCGATTTTGTCGATGAGTTCGGGGGTGGCGGCGGTCTCCGCGTGGCCGTACCCCGGCTCGATCCAGAGCTCCTTCGGCTCCCGCGCGCCGTCGTAGAGCTGGTGTGCGTGGTCCACGGGGAAGAACCCGTCGGCGTCACCGTGGACGATCAGCAGCGGGACCGGCGTGACGAGCCCGGCGGCCTCGTGCGGCGGCATCGGGATCGGGTTCCACGCTCCGGGGGCGATCCTGGTGCGCTTGACCAGCCGCGCCGCCAGCCGGCCGGCCCGCCGCTCGATGGCCCAGTGCACCTGCCGCATCGGCCTGGTGCCCCGGTAGTACCACCGGGCGGGGCCGCTGACCGCGACCACCGCGTCCACGCCGCGCATCAGCCCCGCATGGCGTACGGCCACCGCCGCCCCCATGGAGAAGCCCACGACCGCGACCTTGGAGTAGCCGACCACCCGGGCGTGCCTGACGGCGGCGGCCACGTCGAGGATCTCCGCGTCGCCCACGGTGGTCAGCCCGCCCGATCGGCCGTGGCCGCGGAAGTCGAAGGCCACCACGCCGCCGTAACGGCTCAGCACGTGCACGATGCGGCGCGCGGCCCGCTCACGCCACGAACCGGTGAATCCGTGCGCCACCACGATCCCGACGTCCAGGGGCCCGGACGGCGCCGGATCGGCCCCTGCCGTGGGCACTCTGGCGGGTGTGTGCGAGGCGTCGATGCGGACCCCGTCCTCGGTCCTCAGCATGACGGGGAAACTGGGCGCGAAAGGCATGGAACGAGCTTAGGTTCGCCCAGCGTCCATCCCGTGCTCGGCCGCCCATACGGCGATCTGGGCGCGCGAGTCGAAGCCCAGCTTCTCCATGATGTTGGCGACGTGCCTGGCCACGGTCGCCGGGCTGATCACCAGCTCCAGCGCGATGGCCCGGTTGCTCATCCCCCGGGTGAGCAGCCCCGCGATCTCCCGCTCCCGGCCGGTCAGCCCGTCGTAGCGCAGGCCGGCCGGCGTGGCGGGCGCCGGAGGCTCCTGCGCGGCCTGCCGGGCGGGGTCGAGCGCCCGCGCCGCCGCCTCCTCGGGCGGCTGCTCCAGGCCCTGCGCCCACAACAGCGCCACCCGGCCCTCGCCGAGCCGGGCACGGGCGCGGGCGAGCAGCTCCTGTACGCGGCCGGGCGCGCCGAACTGGCCGATGGCCTCGCGCAGCGCGGTGGCGGCCGCCGCGGCCCGCACCGCGCCCTCGACGTCGTCCTGCGCCACGGCCAGCGCGGACACCGCCATGAGAGCGCGGACGATCCCGCGCCGCTGTCCCGTCTGCATGCTCAGGTCCAGCCCGGCGGCCACGTGCTTCCTCGCGGTCGCGAAGTCGCCCAGCCCGGCAGCAACCCTGCCGATCTTGGTGTGGCAGCGGGCCAGCTCGATCCGGTTGTCCATGTCCGCGAGCAGCGGCAGCGCCGAGGTGTGGTGGGACATGGCCGCCTCCAGGTCGCCTGCGGCCTCGGCCACCGCGCCCAGATGGGTCAGCACCCTGGCCAGGGTCCAGTGGTGACCGGTCCTCCTGGCGATCGCCAGCGCCTCCTCGCCGCAGCGCTGGGCCTGGCGCAGGCGGCCGTGGAAGAGCGCCAGGTTGAGCTGCGCGACGCGGACCGTGGCCAGGTTGAACAGGTCGTCGTGCGCGGTGGCGGCGGCCTCCAGCTCGTCCAGGTAGGCCAGGGCCTCCTTGCTCTTCCCCCTGCGGAAGAACACGGTCAGCGCCACGCAGTAGTTGATGCCCAGCCAGTGCGTGTAGGGGTGCCGCTTCTGCTCCTCGACGGCCCGCACGATCAGCTCCTCCGCGCGGGCCAGCTCGTCGCCGAGCTCCAGCCCGTACGCCAGGCCGCCGTTGGCCACCGCCACCAGCTCGGGCGGCACCTCCGACAGGTCGAGCATGAGCAGCCGCTCGTGCCAGCCGACGCTCTCCCCCAGGTCGCCGCGGACGGCCTGGATCGCGAGCGCCGTGCTCGCCAGCCGCAGCCCGAGCACCGGCTGCGCGGACTCCACCGCCCGGTCGACCGCGGCGCGGCAGTCGTCGAGCAGCGACCGTCCCCTGGTGAACGCCTGCTTGATCGCCGGCCACGGCATCGGGCGGTTGAGCGAGCCGGCGTCGTAGCACTGCTCCAGCTCCTCGCAGATGACGCGCAGGTGCCGGTCACGCACATGCGCCGCCTCGCCCGACTCCTCCAGGCGCTCGGCGGCGTACTGCCTGATCGTCTCCAGCAGGCGGTAACGGCCCGCTGCGCCCGGATGGAGCACCAGCGACTTGTCGACCAGGGCGCTCAGCAGGTCGAGCAGCTCGGCGGCGGGCAGGACGGCGCCGTCCGCGCACACCCGCCCGGCCAGCCGCAGGTCGAACATCCCGGCGAAGACCGACAACCTGCGCAGCAGCACCCGCTCCTTGGGCGTGAGCAGGTCGTGGCTCCACTCGACGGTGGCGCGCAGCGTGCGCTGCCGGGCGGGGGCGGTGCGGTCGCCGGTGGTGAGCAGCCCGAACCTGTCGCCGATGCGGTCGGCGATCCGGCCGGGGCTCAGCAGGCTCGTACGCGCCGCCGCCAGCTCCAGCGCCAGCGGCAGGCCGTCGAGCGCCCGGCACAGGCGTACGACGTCGTCCATGCTGCCCGTAACCCCCCGCGCGCCCGCCGCGAGCGCCCGCTCCACGAACAGCAGCACGGACTCGGCGTCCGGATGGTGGTCGTCGGGCAGTTCGAGCGGCGGCACTCGCCACACCAGCTCGCCGGGGATGCGCAGGGGCTCGCGGCTGGTGAGCAGGAACGCCGGCTCGGGACAGGACGCGATCAGGTCGGCCACCAGCTCGGCGCACCGCTCGACCAGGTGCTCGCAGTTGTCGAGGACGATCAGCGCCCTGGCCGCGCGCAACCGCACCCGCAGGCCGTCGAGCAGGTTGCCGGGCGCCTCGTCGCGCACGCCCAGCACCTCGGCCAGCTCGTTGACGACGAGCGCGGGCCGGCTGATGCGGGCCAGTTCGACCAGCCACACGCCGTCCGCGAACCCGGGCGCCGCCCGCGCCGCCACGCGCAGCGCCAGGCGCGTCTTGCCGATGCCGCCGACGCCGCTCAGCGTGATCACGCGCTCCTCGTGGACCAGCGCGCTCAGCTCGGCCACGTCTCGCGCGCGCCCGACGAAGCGGTTGGGCTCCGCGGGAAGATTGTGCGGGACTTGCGCCATCATGTGGGGGCCCATGGGGTCGCAGGGACTGTCCGTCCCGCTCAGTCTCCACCGCTTCGGCGCTCGATGCGATCACTTTCCGTGCAGAAATCACGACGGATCGGATAGGGAGGTAGAGCGCCCAGGTCTGCGACGCACATCACGATCCGTACGCGGGTCTCGTCCGCGGCCTCCAGCGCCCGCGGCACGTCCGAGATCATCACCCTGGCCCCGCTCGCCCCGATGCGGGCCCTCAGGGTGCCGACGTCGAGGTCGGCGGGCAGCGGGCAGGCGACGCCACCGATGGCGATCACCGCGTCCGTCGCGATCATCAGGTCGGCGCCCACGGGCAGGCAGATGAGCACGGTGTCGCCCGCCCGCACGCCTCTGCGCCGCAGCTGGACGGTCGCCATGGCGCACCTCTCGTCAAGCTGCTCCTCGGTGAGCCGGAGACCGGTGCCCGGGTCCACCATGACGATGCGCTCCACCATGGGACCCACGGTAGGGAGGGCGTGTCGTGCATGCATGGGGCGGAATATGCAGATCCCTATGCAGAAGCCTTGGGGTGTTCCGCGGCCCACACCGCGATCTGCGCCCGCGAGGTGTAGCCGAGCTTCTCCATGATGTTGGCGATGTGGCGCGCCACCGTCGCGGGGCTGATCACCAGTTCCTCGGCGATGGCCCGGTTGGACAGGCCGCGGGTGAGCAGCCCGGCGACCTCCTGCTCGCGAGCGGTCAGCAGCGAGTGCCTGACGGACTCGGCCGCCACGGGGGCCCGGTCCGGGAGGCGTCCGCCGTCCAGCACGTGGCGTGCGGCGTCGTCAGGGTCCATCGCCCGGCCGCGCGACCACAGCGAGGTCGTGCGGCCCTCGCCCAGCCCGGCCCTGGCCCGGCCGAGCAGCTCCTCGATCCGCGTCGTGGCCGAGTGCTGGCCGATCGAGTCGCGCAGCGCGGCCGCCGCCGCCGCGGTCAGCACCGCGCCCGCGAGATCGCCCTCGCACTCCGCCAGCACCGACAGGCCGGCCAGGCACCGGGCCATGCCCTGGCGTCGCCCCGTCTCCGCGGCCAGCGCGCGGCTCGCCGCCAGCCGCTCCCTGGCCACGCCGAACTCGTGCGCCAGCGCCGCCACCCTGCCGATCCTGGCCAGGCAGCGCGCCAGCTCCAGGTCGCCGCCCAGCTCCCGCAACCAGCCGACGGCCATCTCGTAGTGCGACCGCGCGCTCACCAGGTCGCCGCGGGCCTCGGCCACCGACCCGAGCTGGGCGGCCGTCCGCGCCATGATCCAGCGGTGGCCGTGCTCGTACGCCCGCGCCAGCGCCTCCTCGCCGTGCCGCTGCGCCTCCCTCAGCCGGCCGCCCGCGAGGGCCACCGCCGACAACCCCGCCAGACCGGCCGCCTGGTTCCACGCGCAGCCGGACCGGGTGGCCAGCTCCAGGCACTCCTGGGCGTGCGGCAGCGCCTCGCCGGCCCTGCCCATGCGCAGGAGCACCACGACCATGACACTGTGCGCGACGCAGCGGGTGAACCCGTCGCCGGGCGCCGCCCCGGTCAGGCTCCGCCCGGCCACCTCCAGCGAACGGCCCAGCTCGTCACGCGCCTCCAGCCCGTACGCCAGGCATGCCTCCGCCCGCGCGACCTGCTCGCCGGGCACCTCCGACAGGTCGAGGGCGAGCAGCCGTTCCGTCCACGTGACGATCTCCTCCGGGTTGCCGCCGACGGGCAGCAGCGCCGTGCCGGCCGTGCACAGCCGCAGACCCGGCCCCGCCCTGCCGGACCCGGCCGCCCAGCCGAGCGCCAGCCGCTGGTCGCCGGCCAGGCTCCGGCTCGCGGCCAGCGCCTCCAGCCGGTCCTCCCAGGGCACGCCCGGCTCGACCAGCTCGGTGGCGAACAGTCGTTCCTGGACGTCGCAGAGCACGTTCAGATGCCGCTCGCGCAGCGGCTCCCGCTCGCCGGCCGTGCCGAGGCGCTCGGCGGCGTACTGCTTGATGGTCTCCAGCAGCCAGTAGCGGACGCGGCCCTCGTCGCACGACACGAGCGACTTGTCGACCAGGCCGCCGAGCAGGTCGACGATCTCGGCCTCCGCGATCGGCGGCTGCGCGCAGACCTGCTCGGCCAGGTCGAGGTCGAACGCGCCGGCGAACACGGCCAGCCTGCGCAGCAGCACCTGCTCCTTCGCGGACAGCAGGTCGTGGCTCCACTCGACGGTGGCGAGGAGCGTACGCTGCCGGGCGGGAGCCGTACGGCCGCCGGTGGTCAGCAGCGCGAACCTGTCGTCGGCGCGGTCGGCGATCTGCCCGGGGCTGAGCAGGCTCGTGCGTGCCGCGGCCAGCTCGATGGCCAGCGGCAACCCGTCGAGCGCCCGGCACAGGCGCGCCACGTCGGGCAGGCTGTCGGGGCCCAGCCTCGTGCCCGCGGCGGCGGCGCGGTCGAGGAACAACCGCACCGACTCGGCGTCGGGGCGGCCCGTGGCGGGCGGCAGGCCGAGGGGAGAGACCCGCCACACCAGCTCGCCGGCGATGCGCAGCGGCTCCCTGCTGGTCGCCATGACGCTCAGCGCCGGGCAGGCCGCGATCAGCGCCGCGACCACTTCCGCACACCGTTCGACCAGGTGCTCGCAGTTGTCGAGCAGCAGCAGGCAGGGCCGGTCGCGCAAGCGGGCGGCCACCGCGGCCACCGTGTCGAGCGGCGGGCGGCCGGGCTCCTCGGGCACGCCGAGCACCCGGGCGAGCTCCCGCTCCACGTGCTCGGGACGGCCGGCCCCGGCCAGCTCGGCCAGCCGGACGCCACCCGGGTAGAAGGAATGCAGCCCGGCGGCCACCCGCAGCGCGAGCCTGGTCTTCCCGATGCCGCCGGCGCCGCACAACGTCACGACCCGCGTCTCCCCGACGACGCGGCACAGCTCGTCGATGTCGCGTTCGCGGCCCACGAACCGGTTGGGTTCGGCGGGGAGGTTGTGCCGGGGTAGCTCGGACATGTGGTCACCCCGCGTCGCAGAAGGATCACATTCTCCGCCAGTGTCGCACTTTCCGGGGCGGGAGAACCCGTTCATGGCCTTCCCCGGCCATGGATCCAGCGCCCTGCCGGGGTCACGGGTCGAGCGAGCTGACGATCGTCCTCTCGTCGACGACGCGCAGCGACGGTTCGCGCAGCAGCCTCCTCGCGAGGTCGTAGGGGGCGACGACGACGCTGGCCTGCCGCTCCTGGGCGAGCACGCGGCAGCCGACCAGGCTCGGCTCGTGGGCGACCACGACGTGGGCGCCGCACGTCATGGCCAGGTCGATCACCCGCAGTGCCCTGAACGGATCGTTCACCGCGCTGATCAGCACGTCGTTCTCGCTGATCGCCGCCCGCGCGGCGAGCCTGCGCAGGTCGCCCGCCAGCTCTCCGTGGTCGAACACGCGCCGGCCGTCGAACGTGAGCGCCGGTCCCGCCAGCGGCCCGAACTCCACCCCACGCTCGTCGAGCAGTTCGGTGAACGGCTTGGCCCCCTCGACAGGGCGGAAGGAGTAGACCTGCTCGACCTGCGTGGCGGCGGGGTCGTAGTGGCGCTGGGTGATCAAGATGCGGGCGGAGCCGGAGGCCGCGAGCACCACGATCCCGCCCGCCCAGGCCACGGAGTGGGCCGCCACCGGCAACGTCGCCCCAGGCGGGACGTCGACGATGACCCGGTCGCCGTAGCGCAGGCCCTGGCTGCGCAGGCCCGCCGCGGCACGGGTGACCCGCTTGACGAACGTCGCGTACGACAGCACCTCACCGGTCCGGACATCGCTCACCGCCGGCCGTTCGCCCCTTGCCGGCGCCGCGGCCATCACCAGCTCTGTCCAGGTCATGCCGTTAATGTAGGGACCCCGACCAAGATTGCCATGCGCACAATTGTGCAACCGGCTATGTACGTGAGCCCCTCTCCGCCGTCCCGCTCGCGCTCGCCATCAGAGGGGATCAACTAGACTTGGTAGGTCGCGACTTCGCGCGGCCGCTTCCACGACACAGAGCGAGACCTCATCATGCCTTTGAACAGCCGCGACGACCTGCGGAACATCGCGATCATCGCGCACGTCGACCATGGCAAGACCACACTGGTCGACGCCATGCTCTGGCAGTCCGGGGCCTTCCGCGCCAACCAGGACGTCGACGACCGCGTCATGGACTCCAACGACCTCGAGCGCGAGAAGGGCATCACCATTCTCGCGAAGAACACCGCGGTCGACCACAGCGGCATGACCATCAACATCATCGACACCCCCGGCCACGCCGACTTCGGCGGCGAGGTCGAGCGCGGGCTCTCCATGGTCGACGGGGTGGTGCTGCTGGTCGACGCCTCCGAGGGGCCGCTGCCGCAGACCCGGTTCGTGCTGCGCAAGGCGCTGTCGGCGAAGATGCCGGTCATCTTGTGCATCAACAAGGTCGACCGCCCCGACGCCCGCATCAAAGAGGTCGTCGACGAGGTCTACGAACTGTTCATGGACCTCGACGCCACCGAGGAGCAGATCGACTTCCCGATCGTCTACGCCTCCGCCAAGGCGGGCAGGGCCTCCATGGAGCGCCCCGACGACGGTGCCATGCCCGACTCCGGCGACCTCGAGCCGCTGTTCGACATCATCAAGTCGACCATCCCGGCGCCGACCTACGACCCGAGCGCGCCGCTCCAGGCCCACGTCACCAACCTCGACGCCTCCTCCTACCTCGGCCGCATCGCCCTGTGCCGCGTCCACCAGGGTGTCATGCGCAAAGGCCAGCAGGTGGCCTGGTGCCGCACCGACGGCACGATCCAGCGCGTCAAGGTGACCGAACTGCTCATGACCGAGGCCCTGGAGCGCAAGCCCGCCGAGGAGGCGGGCCCCGGCGACATCATCGCCATCGCCGGCATCCCCGAGATCATGATCGGCGAGACCCTGGCCGACCCCGACGACCCGCGCCCGCTGCCGCTCATCACGGTCGACGAGCCGGCCATCTCGATGACCATCGGCACCAACACCTCGCCCCTCGTGGGCAAGGTCAAAGGCTCCAAGGTCACCGCGCGCATGGTGAAGGACCGCCTCGACAAAGAGCTGGTCGGCAACGTGTCGCTGCGCGTGCTGCCCACCGAGCGGCCCGACGCCTGGGAGGTGCAGGGCCGCGGCGAGCTGGCGCTGGCCATCCTGGTCGAGCAGATGCGCCGCGAGGGCTACGAGCTCACCGTGGGCAAGCCGCAGGTGGTCACCAAGACGATCGACGGCAAGGTGCACGAGCCCGTCGAGCGCCTCACGGTCGACTGCCCGGAAGAATACCTCGGCGCGGTGACCCAGCTCCTGGCGGTGCGCAAGGGCCGCATGGAGCACATGACCAACCACGGCACCGGCTGGATCCGCATGGAGTTCGTGGTGCCGGCGCGCGGCCTGATCGGCTTCCGCACGGAGTTCCTCACCGAGACCCGCGGCACGGGCCTGGTCCACCACGTCTTCGACTCCTACGAGCCCTGGTTCGGCGAGCTGCGCACCCGCAACAACGGCTCGCTGGTGGCCGACAGGTCCGGGCCGGTGACCGCGTTCGCGATGCTCAACCTGCAGGAGCGCGGCACGCTGTTCGTCTCGCCGACGACGGAGGTCTACGAAGGCATGATCATCGGCGAGAACTCCCGGTCGGACGACATGGACGTGAACATCACCAAGGAGAAGAAGCTCACCAACATGCGCTCCTCCACCAGCGAGGAGACGGAGAAGCTGATCCCGCCGCGCGTGCTCTCCCTGGAGCAGGCGCTGGAGTTCATCCGCGAGGACGAGTGCGTGGAGATCACTCCCGACGCCGTGCGCATCCGCAAGGTCGTGCTCGACGGCGCCACCCGCGGCCGCGCGGCGGCCCGTGCCAAGCGCGCCTGACCCGCCGCACCTGACCCGCCGCGCTCCACCCGGCGGTCGGCGGGCCGGGATCAGCGGGGCGGCAGCTCGCTGCCTCTCACGTGGGTGCAGAGCCACTCGACCAGGGGCCCGAAGTCGCGCCACGTGCGGGCCACCCGCTCGCGCACCTGCGGCGTGTGCACCCACGGCTCCGGCTCGAAGCGCATCCCCGCGTGCAGCGACCTGTGCCGCAGCAGCTCGATGCGGGGATGGCCGGCGTCGAACCCGCGCGGCCTGGTCTTGAGCCGCTCGCCGTGCAGCGTGTAACCGGCCGCCTCCAGCGAGGCGGTGATCGCCTCCAGCGGCTTGCCCGACAGGTCTTCGTCGACGGCCGCGCGGTAGCGGGCGACCTGGTCGGGGGCCTTGGTGTAGACGCCGCCCGCGGTGAACAGCCCGGCCGCGCTCAGCTCCACGTAGAGCCCGATGCCCGGCATCAGGTCCACGAACGCGCCCTGATGCGTCTTGTACGGCGACTTGTCCTTGGCGAAGCGCACGTCACGGTGGGGCCGGAAGAGCTGCGCCGGCCCGAACTCCGCGGCCAGCTCGTCGGCGAGCGCGAGCATCGGCTCTCGTACGGCCTCCTCGTAGAGCTGTTTGTGCCGGCCGAAGTAGGTCTTCGAGTTGTCCGCCTCCAGCCCCTCGTAGAACAGGAACGCCTCGTCGGGAAAGCCGCTGAACCCCATGTGGACAAGCCTGCCACGCCGAGCGGGCGCTCCGGGTCACCGCCTCGTGTACTTCCTGCCCGGCCGCGGGCTCCGGTCGCCGTACAGGTCGGAGACCGTGACGAACGTGAATCCCTTCCGCTCCAGCGCGTCGAGCAGGGCGGGCACGGCTTTCACGGTGGTGCGGTGGATGTCGTGCATCAGGATGATCGAGCCGGGCCTGGCCCGCCCGGCCCGCCTGGCCACGATCTTGGGTTGCCGGTCCCGCCAGTCGAACGTGTCGACGTTCCACAGGATCTGAGCCATGCCCGCGCGGCGTGCCTCGGCCGCCACGTGCTTGTCCGTCAGCCCGTACGGCGGCCGCATCACCCGCATCGTGACCCCGGTGAGCCGGTGCACGAGACGGCCGGTGTGCCGCAGCTCCCGGTGGAGCTCCTTGCGCGTCAGCTCCGACAGTGCCGGATGGCTCCACGAGTGGTTGCCGAGCTCGTGCCCGTCGGCCACGATGCGCTGCACGGTCCGCCCGCCGTCCGCGGCCACCATCTCCCCGACCACGAAGAACGTCGCCTTCGCGTCCCGCTGTCTCAGCAGGTCGAGCAGCCGTCCGGTGCGCTTGCCCGGCCCGTCGTCGAAGGTCAGGGCCACGCACTTGGCCCGCCCGCAGTCGACGTGGCGCGGCCAGCCGGGCTGCAGCCGGGCCAGCCGCTCGGCCAGGACGTCGGGATCGACCGGCGGCGGCCGCAGGGGCACGGTCGGGAGCTCAGGAAGTTCGGTGCGGACCACCTGGGTGGCGAAGCTCACCAGAGCCAGCAGGGCCAGCGGCAGAGCCCACCCGCGCATGCGTCCCCCCGAAACACCGCATACGGGGGGCTACGGATAGTCCTGGGCTGGTTTCCCCCGCAGTTCCCTGACCAGGTCGTCCCACCAGGGTGGGATATCGGCCTGCAGTTCCTTGAAGCGACGCGCCACGCGCATGGCACATCCGGCCGGATCCGTACCCGGATGCCGACGTTTCGCCGACCCTTCCTGCCAACGGTAAAAGCCATCCCTATAGCGCACGACCAGGCCTATCCACACCGAGATGGTCGCATCGTCACCTACGTCGTACGCGCTGGTGATGCCCAGACCGTGGAGCTCCGCCTGGAGTTTCTCCGTCGCCGCTCGGGCCTCACTCACCCGCCACCCCCTGCCGACGTTCCATACACATCAGTGATGTACCCAGACAACGGGTGTCAGCCGCTCATAAGGGATATCTCCGTCATTGATCAGGGGTCTCGCGGGGTTCGGCGACCACCATGACGAACCTGAGCCGTTCCTTGCCGTTGTTCGCGTAGCGGTGGGGGCGGTCGGCGGTGAAGAGCACCGCGTCGTCCTTGCCGATGGTGTGGCTCCTGCCGTAGACGGTGATCGTCAGCTCGCCGTCGAGCACGGTGAGCATCTCGCGGGTGCCGGGCGGATGGGCGTCGCCGTCGTGGTGCTCGCCCGGGGCCAGCCGCCAGTCCCACAACTCCAGGATCATCGGCACGTCCGCGCCCACGAGCAGGCGGGCCTCCACGTCGCCCTGCCGGAACGTGACGACGTCGGCCTTGTCGACGACGCGCACCATGGGCACGTCGGCGACCTCGACGAGTCTGGCCACGGTGACGCCCAGGGCCGAGGCGATCCTGGTGAGCGTGGAGACGCTCGGGTTGGTCCGGCCCTGCTCCACCTGGACGAGCATCCCCCTGCTCACTCCCGACCTGGCGGCCAGCGCGTCGAGCGTCAGCCCGCGGTGGGAGCGCTGGGCCCGGACGTTGTTGGCGATGGCCTGGGTGATCAGCTCGGGGTCCTCCATGAAGTGCAGTGTAGTGAAAACTTATTGCACTGTGTTGCACCTAATATGTTGTACTAAGAGTTCAGCGTGTTGGACTGAACGGAGTGCGCCATGACGGTGATCCTGGCGGCCGCCTGCGCGGTGGTCTACGGCACGGCCGACTTCTTCGGCGGCCTGGCCACCAAACGCACCCAGGTGCTCGCGGTCGTCGTGCTGTCGCAGATCGCCGGCCTGGCGCTGATCCTGGCCCTGCTGCCGCTGCTGCCCGGCGCGTTCAGCGACACGGCCCTGGCATGGGGGCTGGCCGCGGGCACGTCGGGGGCGGCCGGGATGGTGCTGTTCTACCGGGCGCTGGCCACGGGCGTCATGTCGGTGGTCGCGCCGACGACCGCGGTCACCTCGGCCGCGCTGCCCGTGGTGTTCGGGCTGGCGACCGGCGAGCGGCCGGCGTTCTGGGCGCTGGCCGGGATCGCACTGGCGCTGGGTTCGGTCCTGCTGGTCAGCCAGGACAGTTCAAAGGGCGGGCACGGATCCCTCGCCTCGGTCGCGGCGGCGCTGGCCGCGGGCGCCGGATTCGGCGGCTTCTTCATCCTGCTCTCCATGGCCTCCCACGAGTCCGGCCTGTGGCCGCTGGTCGGCGCCAGGCTCTCGTCGGTGACCATGGTCGCCCTGCTCGCCCTGGTCACCCGGCGGACGCTCACACCGCGGCCGGGGTCGCTGCACATCATCGTCGCCGCGGGCGTGCTCGATATGACGGCGAACGTGCTTTTCCTGCTGGCCCAGCAGGACGGCCTGCTCAGCCTCGTCGCCGTGCTCGTCTCGCTCTACCCCGCCAGCACCCTTCTGCTGGCCCGCCACGTGCTCGGCGAGCGGCTGCGGCCCGTCCAGCTGACCGGCGTGGCCTGCGCGCTCGGGGCGGTGGCGCTGATAGCCGTTGCACAGCATCCCTAGCCTTGCTACGTTTCGCCCGTGCGCCCTGATCGGGCACGTCCCGGTGATGAGTCGTTGAGGCACGTCGCGGTGCCGTACGGCTCGGACGAGGCGTTCGTGAGCCTCACCGTCCCCCGCGTGCGCGCGGCGCTGGACGAAGGCAGGCGGGTCCTGGTGGTCACCGGGCCGGCCAAGCTCCGTCTGCTGGCCGAGGCCCTGGGCCGCGACGCGGAGCGTGTCGACATCCGCGACTCCGTGTCCTGGTACGTTCACCCCTACCGGACCCTGGCCGCCCTGCACGACTACACGCGCGGCCACCGTACGTTCGTCGTGGGCGAGCCCGTCTGGGAGGGCAGGAGCGAGCGCGGGGTCAGGGAGCTCATCCGCTACGAGTCCGTGGTCAACGCCGCGCTTCGCGCGCGGCCGGCGATCCTGTGGTGCCCGTACGACGTCCGCCACGTGCCCGCGAGCGTGCTCGACCACACCCACCTCACCCATCCATTTCGGCTCGGCCCCGGCGGCGAGGCGCCCGGCGCGCGGTTCGTCGAGCCGTCCGACCTGGTGCTCGACTCCGATCGTGCACCCTTGCCCGAACCGGGCGGCGACGCCAAGACGTTCGAGTTCACCGCGCGCGAGCTGAAGCGGCTGCGCCGCAGCGTCGGCGAGTACGCCAAGGCTGCCGGCATGGACGGCGACCTCGTCACGTCACTCGTGCTCAGCGCGTCGGAGATCGCGGCCAACAGCATCGAGCACGGCGCCGGCCACGGCACGATCACGATGTGGGTGGAGGACGAGGAGCTGGTCTGCGAGATCGCCGACCCCGGGGGCGCGCTCCACGACCCGCTGCCCGGCTACATACCACCGGAGCTCGGATCCCCCAGGGGATACGGGCTCTGGATCAGCCGCCAGCTGTGCGATCTCGTCGAGCTACGCGCCGAGGACGGCCTGTTGCGCGTCCGCCTCCATCTCGCCATGGGGCCGTAGGCGCAGGGTGCGGTGGTGGTGGTCGCCGGGCATCTGCCGACCGGGGACCGGCGTCATTCGGCCGGGCGAGGAACTCCCTCTTGGGAGTGAGCCGGAAGATCCCCGGTGACGGCGATCCGGGCGGCCCATCGTGATCGACAGGATGGGGGCGTCCCACAGATCCCCACCACCTGGAGGCACCGCCGTGAAACGCGCCCATGTCGCCGCCGCTCTCACCCTCGCCACCCTCTTCTCCGCCGTCGTACCGGCGTCCGCGACCGCCGGTACGACACCGTCCACCGTCGCGCCGCAGGTCGAGCCAGCGGCCATCGACCGGACGGCCCTGAAGCGGAGCATCGCCGGGCTGCCCGCCACCGACGCCACCGCGGCCGAGGTCAGGGTGGGCGGCGCCAAGGGCTCGTGGCGCGGGGTCACGGGCGTGACCGACCTGCGTACCGACCGCCCGGCGAAAGAGGGCGCCCGCTTCAGGGCGGGCAGCGTGACCAAGGTCTTCACGGTCGCCGTCGTCCTGCAACTCGTCGCCGAGGGCAAGCTCTCGCTGAACGACACGGTCCAGCAGCGACTGCCCGGCCTGCTGCCGCGCGATTTCCCGGCCGTCAAGATCGGGCAGTTGCTCAACCACACCAGCGGACTGCCCTCTCCCAAGATCAGCCCCGACTTCAAGCAGGTCTACGCCACCCGGTTCAAGAAGTGGACACCGCGGGGGTACGTCCGCCAGGCCGTGAAGAACCCGATAGAGTTCACCCCCGGCACGCAGCAGCACTACGTCGACATGAACACGTTCGTCGCGGGCCTGCTCATCGAGAAGGTGACCGGCCGGTCCTACGAGCGCGAGGTGGCCAACCGGATCTTCCGCCCCCTCGGCATGCGGAACAGCTATCTGCCGGGCGACTCCGTCCGCATCCGGGGACGGCACAACCACGGCTACCAGCTCGTCCCGGAGAACTTCAAGGACGCCATGAAGTACGGCCGCCACCACGTCGTGGACATGACCGTGAGCAGTTCCACCTCCACCTGGGCCTCAGGCGACCTGATCTCCACCACGGCCGATCTGGAGAAGTTCGTCAAGGCCCTGTTCGGCGGCAAGGTGGTGCCGGCCGCGCAGCTTGAGCACATGTTCACGGTGCCGCAGGTGCCCACGTACGGCACCGGCGAGCCCGCCCTGCACACCTCGGGCATGTCCAGGCTGGAACTGCCCGGCGGCCTCGTGGTCTACGGCAAGACCGGCGCCCGCTACGGCAGCGCGGCCGGCATCGGCGCCACCCGCGACCTGAGCCGGACGGTCGTGTACGCGGTCAACTCCACCGACGCCAAGGCCGTGGCTCAGAACGAGCGCAGCATGGGCATCGTCCTCGCGGCCTTCGCCACGTGAGCAGGAGGGCAACGCCGTGACGCTGTGCTAGGCGGCGGTCTGGGCGGGGATGCGTACGGCGCCCTCTTCGCGGGCGTACTCCTCCAGCATTCCGCGCAGCTGGCGGCGGCCGCGGTGGAGGCGCGACATCACGGTGCCGATCGGCGTGCCCATGCGCTCAGCGATCTCCTTGTAGGCGAAGCCCTCGACGTCGGCCAGGTAGACGGCCACACGGAAGTCCTCGGGAAGGCTGCGCAGGGCGTTCATCACGATGTTGTCGGGGAGCCGGTCGAGCGCCTCGGTCTCGGCGGAGCGCAGCCCGGTCGAGGAGTGGGACTCGGCGGCGTGCAGCTGCCAGTCCTCGATGTCCTCGGCCGCGGACAGCTTGGGCGAGCGCTGCTTCTTGCGGTAGTCGTTGATGAAGTTGTTGGTCAGGATGCGGTGCAACCACGCCTTGAGGTTGGTGCCCTCACGGAACTGGTGGTAGGACGTGTACGCCTTCGCCACCGTCTCCTGGACCAGGTCCTCCGCGTCGGCGGTGTTGCGAGTCAGGCGCATGGCGGAGGCGAACAGCTGCGACGTCACGGGCACGACGTCCCGTTCGAACCAGTCCTGACGCTGCTCATCGGTCATAGTGATCAAATCAATCCCCCTTGCGCTATCCCCCGTTTCGGCACAAGCCGCCTGACAGCGGTTCCATCATCGCAAGCACCAGGTAAGGGGCGCGTTAGTGCGGTTCCGCCTTGGTCAGAAGGGGTCTTCGTCCATCTGCTCGCGGCGTGCGTGGTCACGTCCACGGCGGGACAAGTCTCATTATCATAACACTATCCACCCAATTTCCCAATAAGAGTGGCAAGAGTCACAGGGGATAGCGTATGGACATGAGTCTCGTCAACCGTCATGACCCTGGTGCCCGCCGCTGAGCGGCTGAGGCCGTTGTCCGGGTCGATGCCGACCGTTGTCGCCACACACATCTGCACGTCTTTCCGCTGCCCTCGGGCCGGGGTGTAAACCTCTCCTTGAAAGACGAGCCGATGCGCGTACTAGTTCACTCGGACATCGAGGTTTCTCCGTCCACGGGCCGCGCCGACGGCCGGAAGGCCAGCACGCGAACCCCGCACAACACCGGTGACCGTCCCGCTATTCCCGGACGCCCATTCCCGGACGCGGCGTCAGGCCTCGCGCGTCAGGAGGCGGGCCTCGCGGGGTCGACGGCGAAGAACTTCGCCACGTCGTCCAGCATCGCGTGCGCCCCCTGGATGCCCACGGCGCTCATCCAGGTCAGGTCGCTGACCTCGTGTTTGTCGCCCTTGAGCCTGCCCCACAGCGGGTTGTTCACGAACTTCTCCTTGGGCCCGTCGGACGACGGGTCCGGATAGGTGGCGACGAAGATCCGGTCGGCGTCCAGCTCGGCGATCCGCTCCTGGCTGACATCCACGGCGATGGCGTCCTGCGCGTCCGGCTGGCCCTGCGGCCGGGGGAACCCGACGTCCTTCATGACCACGCCGGAGTAGGAGTTCTCCACGTAGAGCCGGGTCGTCGGCTCGCCGGCGAAGCGCACGATCGAGATCGTCGGCAGCTCGCCCTCCTTCTCCTTGATCGAGGCGCCGATCGTGGCCGCGCGCTGCTCGTACTCCTTGATCCTGGTGTCGGCGAGCGTCTCCTTGCCCAGGGCCCGGCCCATGAGCCGGAGGTTGTCCTTCCAGATGGCCCCGGTGGTCTCACTGAAGACGGTGGGCGCGATCTTCGAGAGTTTGTCGTACAGGGCCTCGTGGCGGACCTTGGCCGAGACGATCAGGTCGGGCTTGAGCGCGATGATCTTCTCCAGGCTCGGCTGCTCCAGCGTCCCGACCGGGGCGGACTCCTTGCCGTACCGCTCGGCGACGGCCCCGAGATAGCCGGGCAGCTCGGTGTCGATCGAGCGGTAGGTGGTGTAGCCCACCACCGGCGTCCCCAGGGTGAGCACCGCGTCGACGAAGCTCTGGTCAAGCGCCACGACCCGCTTCGGCGGCTCCGGGATCACCGTCGTGCCCATGACGTGCTCGACGGTCCTGAAGGGGGCGTTCGGCGAGGCGGCGGGCTCGGCCGAACCGCAGGCGGCCAGCCCCATGGCGAGGACAGCACAGACCAGCACGCGCAACGGTCTCATGGGCACCCTTTCTGTAATGGTAAGGCAAACCTAATTAAGGTTAGCCCAGCCTAAGCTGGCATACTGCACCGGGATCCGGCGAACATCGAGGAGGGCACGGGTGAGCGCAACGGCCGTCGCCCCCCGGATCCGTGGGGTCCGTCACCGGCGGCTCACGGTCCTGGTCGCGCTGCTCGCCGCCGTGCTCGTGGCCGTGGTGCTGAGCGTCACCATCGGCTCCAAGCCCGTGCCGCTCACCGACGCCTGGCACGCGCTCACCGCGCCCACCGGCACCGAGAACGACATCGTCATCCGCGCGCTGCGTGTCCCCAGGACGGTCCTCGGCGTGCTCGCGGGGGTCGCGCTCGGCGTGGCCGGCGCGCTCATGCAGGGCCACACGCGCAACCCCCTCGCCGACCCCGGCCTGCTCGGGGTCACGCAAGGAGCGGCGTTCGCGATGGTGTCCTCGATCATCCTGCTCGGGGTCTCCAGCCTGCTCGGTTACATCTGGTTCGGCCTGGCAGGAGCGCTGGTGGCGAGCGTCGCGGTGTTCGCGCTCGGCATGACGGGCGGCAAGGGCAGCCCGACCCCGGTCACGCTGGCGCTCGCCGGCACCGCCGTGAGCGCCTTCCTGTACGCGCTGACCTCGGCCATCGTGCTGCTCGACGAGCAGGCGATGGACGTCTTCCGCTTCTGGCAGGCGGGCTCGATCGCGGCAAGGGGCGCCGACGTCGTCTGGCAGGTGCTGCCGTTCATCCTGGCGGGCCTCGTGCTGGCCGCGGTCAACGCCCCCGGGCTCAACGCCCTCTCGCTCGGCGAGGACGTCGCGAGGAGCCTCGGCCAGAACATCCCCGTGACCCGCGCCGTCGGCGTCGCCGCCGTCACCCTGCTGTCGGGCGCGTCCGTGGCCGCCTGCGGCTCTCTGGCGTTCGTCGGGCTCATCGTCCCCCACATGACGCGCCCGCTGTCGGGCACCGACCACCGGTGGCTGCTGCCCTATTCCGGCCTCGTCGGCGCGGCGCTGCTGCTGCTCGCCGACGTGGTCGGCCGCGTGGTGGCGCCGCCGGGAGAGCTGGAGGTCGGCGTGGTCCTCGCGCTGCTGGGGGCGCCGTTCTTCGTCGCCCTCGTACGCCGCAGGAAGCCGGTGCGTCTGTGACCACGCTCCCCCTCCGCGTCGGCGGCCTGTCCTGGCAGGTACGCCCGCGCGCCGTCGTGCTCACCCTGACGGGGCTGGTGCTGCTCGTCCTGCTCATGGCGCTCAACATGCGCATCGGCGACCTCGAGATGAGCCTCGCCGACGTGGTCACCGGCACGTTCGACGCCGGCAGCCCCGGCCACTTCGTCATCATGGAGCTGCGCCTGCCGCGCGCGCTGACCGGGGCTCTCGTCGGCGCCGCGCTCGCGCTGTCCGGGGCGATCATCCAGTCCATCGCCCGCAACCCGCTGGCCAGCCCCGAGATCCTCGGCGTCACCACCGGCGCCTCCGTGACGGTCGTGGCCGGCGTGGTGGCCAGCGGCAGCGTCTACGGCGGCGTCAGCGGCCTGCTGTCCACCCTCGGCATCCCCGCGCTCGCCCTGCTCGGTGGTCTGCTCGGCGCCGCCGTCGTCTACGGCCTGGCGTGGCGGCGCGGCCTCGACGGCTACCGCCTGGTGCTGGTCGGCATCGGCGTGGCCGCGGTGTTCACCAACGTCAAGTTCTGGCTGCTCACGGTCGGCGACGTCAACGACACCAGCCGCGCCATGATCTGGATCAGCGGCTCGCTCAACGGCCGCGGCTGGGAGCACGTGACGCCCACGGCGCTGGCCCTGGCCGTGCTGGTGCCGCTGACCCTGCTCGGCACCCGCTTACTCGACGCCCTGCGCTTCGGCGACGACACGGTCACCGCCCTCGGCGTGCGCATGAACCCGGCCCGCGCCCTGCTGATCCTCGCGGCCGTGCTGCTGGCCGCCGTGGCCACCGCGTCGGCCGGCCCGATCGCGTTCGTGGCGCTCGCCTCGCCCCAGATCGCGCTCAGGCTCGTCCGGGCGGGCCGGCCGCCGCTGGTGTGCTCGGCGGTGATCGGCGGCGTGCTCACCACGGGCGCCGACCTGATCGCCCGCACCGCGTTCTCCCCGCTCGAACTGCCCGTCGGCATCGTCACCGCCGTCCTGGGCGCGCCCTACCTGATCCACCTGATCTGGAGGTCACGCAAGTGAGACTGCAGGCCGCCGGCGTCAAGCTCGGGTACGGCGAGCGCGTCGTCGTCGACGGGCTCGACCTCGGCATCGAGGCGGGCACCGCGACCACCATCATCGGCCCGAACGGCTGCGGCAAGTCCACCCTGCTGCGCGCGCTCGGCCGCCTGCTCAAGCCGCAGGGCGGCGAGGTGCTGCTCGACGGCAAACGCATCGACAAGATCCCCACGCGCGAGGTCGCCAAGATCCTCGGCGTGCTGCCGCAGGCGCCCGTCGCCCCCGAGGGGCTGACCGTGGCCGACCTGGTGGCGAGGGGCCGGCATCCCCACCAGACGTGGTACCGCCAGTGGTCCTCCGACGACGAGGGCGCGGTCACCGAGGCCCTCGACATGACGGGCCTGGCCGACCTGGCCGAACGGCCGCTGGACGAGCTGTCGGGCGGGCAGCGGCAGCGGGCGTGGATCTCCATGGCCCTGGCCCAGGGCACCGACCTGCTGCTGCTCGACGAGCCCACGACCTTCCTCGACCTCGCCCACCAGGTCGAGGTCCTGGAGCTCGTACGCCGCCTCCACCGGCAGGCCGGGCGCACGGTCGTCATGGTCCTGCACGACCTCAACCTGGCCGCCCGCTACGCCGACCGGCTGGTGGCCATGCGCGCCGGGCGGGTGATCTCCTCGGGCACCCCGCACGAGGTGCTGACCGAGGAACTGCTGGGCGAGGTGTTCGAGCTGGACGCCAAGGTCATCGAGGATCCGGTGGCCGGCACTCCCCTGGTGGTTCCGATCGGCCCCCGTACGCCTCCCGCAGGGACGACAGCCTGAGCCGGCCGAGCGGCGTGTTCGCCATGACGGCGGCGATGACCAGCCAGCCGACCCCCGCGGCCACCATCAACGCGTACGCGTTGCGCACCTCCTGCTCGAACACGCCCGTGGCCAGCGACGCGAGCGGGATGGACAGGAAGGCGATCATCCTGGCCGTGCCGAGCACCCGTCCCAGCAGATGGTCGGGGATGAGCAGCTGGCGCACGGTCGCGACGGCCACGATCGACGTACCGGCGGCGGCGAACTGCCCCATCCAGGCGAGCCCGATCAGCACGGGGCCACGCGCCACGATCATGACCAGCATCGACAGGCCGCCCGCGACGACGGCCCAGCAGATCACCGGCCCCGGCGGATACCTGCGCAGCAACCGGCTGCCGAGCAGCGCCCCGAGCACCGCGCCCGCCCCCTGGAAGGCGTAGACGACGCCGATCTCCTCCGCGGTGAACCCGTGGTAGGAGCTGAGGTAGTAGACGAGCCCCGCCAGCAGCAGCCAGACCGCGAAGTTGCACGCCGCGGTCACGAGCGCGGTGGTCAGCACCACCTTGTCGCCGCGGAACAGGAAGCCGATGCCCTCCTGCATGTCCGCGAGCATCGAGCGGCCCATCAGGCCTGCGCGGCTCGTCACCACGCCCCGAGCCACCCTGACGGGCACGATCAGCAGCGCCGACAGCAGGAACGTGCCCGCGTCCACGTAGATGGCGGCCTGGTGGCCGAGGCCCACGACGAGCGCGCCGCCGGCCACGGGGCCGATCATGTTCACCGCGTGCTCGCCCATGTGGATCCGCGCGTTCGCCTGTGGCAGCCGCTCCACCGGGACCAGCGAGGGCACGATCGAGCGGAACGCGGGCTGGTAGAGGGGATCGACGCAGGCCAGCAGGAACGCCAGCGCGTAGATCGGCCAGAGCTGGCGTACGCCGGCCGTCACGATGACCGCGAGCAGCACGGTGGCCGACGCGGCGGCCAGGTCGCCGAGCACGAGCAGGCGCCGCCGGTCCACCCGGTCCGCGAGCACCCCGCCGAGCATGCCCAACGCGACGTAAGGGAGGTATTCCAGGGCGTACACGAGCCCGGTGCCGAGCGCGGAGCCCGTCAGGTCGTAGACCAGGAGCGGGAGGGCCAGCCGGTAGATCCAGGTGCCGAGCGAGGAGGCGAGGAAAGCGCTGAGCAGGAGCCAGTAGCGCCGTCCCATGGGATCACACCTCGGTGAGAGCCTGCCCGATGTCGCTGTCGCCGGGCGCCAGGACCGCGGCCCTGAGCAGGTCGTCGCGGGCGTTGTCCGGGCGTCCCGCGGCCCGGTGCACCACCGCCCTGTTGAACAGCAACTCGGCCGATTCCTCCCGCTTGAGCGCGCTGGTCAGGTCGGCGAGGGCCGCGCCGTGGTCGCCGAGGTCGAAGGCCAGCTCAGCCCGCCCGGCCCAGGCCGCCACCAGGTCGGGGTCGAGCTCCAGGGCCCGGTCGAAGGCGGCCCGCGCCTCCTCGTGACGCCTTTCCGCCAGCTCGACCTGGCCGAGCACGCACATCAGGTGCGGGTCCCCCGGCGCGAGCCGCAGCCCTCGCTCGACGTCCTGCCGCGCCTCGGCGTACGCGCCGGCCGCCGCGCTCAGCCCCGACCTGTTCACGTACGCGCGCGCGAACTCGGGGTCCAGCTCCAGCGTGTGGTCCAGGTCGGCGCGGGCGCCCGCGACGTCGCCCGCCGCGTAGCGCAGCTCGGAGCGGTTGTAGTAGGCCTCGGGGAAGGGCGGGCTGAGACGCATGACGGCCTCGTAGTCGGCCAGCGCCTCCTCGTCGCGGCCCAGCTTGTGCAGCAGGTTGCCCCGGTCGAGGTAGTAGTCGGGGTAGCCGGGGTCGGCCTCCACCGCGCGCGTGTAGTCGGCCAGCGCCTCCTCGGCGTGGCCCGTCATGGCGAGCAGCTGACCCCTGTTGGCGTGGAGCACGAGCTTGTGGATGGGGTGCTCGCCCGGCAGGTCGGCCTTGGCCAGGTCGATGGCCTGCTGCACCAGCTCCATCGCGGCGGCCGGCCGGCCCCTGCGCACCTCGACCAGGGCCTTGCCGTTGAGGTCGAACCCGAGGTGGAAGGCCCGCTCCCTGCGGTCGGGCAGCAGGGACGTGATCGTGATCGCCTCGTTGATCCAGGCCAGCGCCTGCTCGGGGTCGCGCCGCGCGGGGTCGTGGTGGCGTACGAGGATCATGGCGGTGGCGTAGGCGATGGTGGCGCGGTGTTTGGGGTCGGTGCTCTCGCGCCTGGCGCGGTCGTAGAGCTCGCGGGCCTCGTCCTCGCGCTCGATGGCCTCCAGCGAGGCGGCGACGCGCTGCACGAGTTGCCGCCACCGCTCCGGGCCGGCGTCGTACGCCATGCCGCGCAGCGCCTCCAGGCCCGACTCGGCCATCGCATGGTGGAAACCCTCGTCGCGGTACCGGTCGAAGTCGGCCGGCAGCGCCCCGGCCGACGGTGCCCGCGGGCCTTCCTCGATCCGCAGCAGGGCGGGGTCGACGCGGCGCCGCAGCACGGCGAGGAGCTCGGCGTCGGTGTGGTCGGCGGCGTCGAGGTTGGCCACGGCCACGGTGAGCGGGCGCGTCCGGTCGAGGTGGTCGCGGACGAACTCGGCCACCCCGTTGGCGATCCTGAGGCTGCGCCGGGCGGCGGGGATGAGGATGCGCTGCGCCCGGGGCAGGTCGTCGGCCAGCGAGCGCCTGCGCGCGGGGACGACGTCGCGGAGTTTCGGCGCGGCCGTGCGGATCTCGATGTCGTGGGCGGCGACCAGCTCGGGGTGCCGTTCCCGTGCGGCCGGGACGAGACGGCCGAGCAGCCCTGCGGCGAACGTGTAGGGGCCGCCGATGCGGCGGTCCGCGTTCAGCATGATCGTGTCCACACGACCCCTTCCGTGGTCAGGCAGGGGGCCGGCGCCCATCGTCGAGCGCCGGCCGAGTACGTCAGGTGCCGTGCCTCGGCGCCGCCGCGGCGGTCGGCTTCACGGTGCCTGGCCGGTGAACAACGATCTTTTTCATGGCTGCCCTTTCGTCGTCGAATGCAACCGAGCACTCAGGTTGGGTGACCGGTACATGTCAGCACATGGAAAAGACATCGATCAATGCTTATCTGGTAAGGCGTATTTCAGTAACAATTACGGCCATGCCGGAAATTGTCCTCAGTCGCCGAGAATCGCATCCACGAAAACCTCGGGATCGAACGGCGCCAGATCGTCGGCCCCCTCGCCCAGCCCCACGAGCTTGACCGGCACCCCCAGCTCCCGCTGCACCGAGATCACGATGCCGCCCTTGGCGGTGCCGTCGAGCTTGGTCAGCGCGATGCCGGTGATGTTGACCACCTCGGCGAACACCTGCGCCTGGCGCATGCCGTTCTGGCCGGTGGTGGCGTCGAGCACGAGCAGCACCTCGTCGACCGTGGCCTTCTTCTCGACGACCCGCTTGACCTTGCCCAGCTCGTCCATGAGGCCGGTCTTGGTGTGCAGACGGCCCGCGGTGTCGACGATCACGACGTCGACCTTCTCCTCCATGCCCTTGGCGACCGCGTCGAAGGCCACGGAGGCCGGGTCACCGCCCTCCGGGCCGCGCACCGTGTCGGCGCCGACCCGCTCGCCCCAGGTCTGGAGCTGATCGGCGGCGGCCGCGCGGAAGGTGTCGGCCGCGCCGAGCACCACCTTCTTGCCGTCGCCGACGAGGGAGCGCGCGAGCTTGCCCGTGGTGGTGGTCTTGCCGGTGCCGTTGACGCCCACGACCAGCACCACGGCGGGCCGCTCGCCGTGCTTGCGCACGTGCAGCGTGCGGTCCAGATCGGGGCCGACCTGCGCGAGCAACTGCTCGCGCAGCAGGCCGCGCACCTCGTCGGGCGTGCGGCTGCCGAGCACCTTGACCTTGGTGCGCAGCTCCTCGACCATGACCTGGGTGGGCGCGACGCCCACGTCGGCGGTGATCAGGCTCTCCTCGATCTCGTCCCAGACCTCGTCGTCGAGCCGGTCACGCGAGAGCAGCTCCAGCAGCCCGCGGCCGAGGGTGCTCTGCGAACGCGCGAGCCGCGACCGCAGCCGCACCATCCGGCCCGCGGACGGCGGCGGCACCTCCACCTCGGGCTCCACCACGACCGGCTCGGCCGGCTTGGCCGGAGGCGGCAGCGTGGTGGTCGCACCCTCGTCCTCCTCGCCCGTTCCCGCCGGCCGCTTCTCCTCGGGAAGCACCGGGGTCTCGGGTGGCTGGACCGGCGGCGGCGCTTTTCGGCCCGGCCGGAAGAGCAGGAACAGGCCGCCGGCCGCCAGCAGGGCGACGACGGCCACGATCACAATGACGCCGAGGTAACCATCCACAAGATGTCAGTTTTGCAGATCGACCGCCATGGTCATGCCCAAGGCCACACCTATCAGGCAGACTCGCGTTCTCTGAGCCGCTGACTGACCACCTGGGTGACGCCGTCGCCGCGCATCGACACGCCGTAGAGGGCGTCGGCGATCTCCATCGTGCGCTTGTTGTGCGTGATCACGATCAGCTGCGAGCTCTGCCGCAACTCCTCGAACAACGTCAGCAGGCGCTGCGTGTTGGTGTCGTCGAGCGCGGCCTCGACCTCGTCCATCACGTAGAACGGCGACGGCCGCGCCTTGAAGATGGAGATCAGGAACGCCACCGCCGTCAGCGAGCGCTCCCCGCCCGACAACAACGACAGCCGCTTGACCTTCTTGCCCGGCGGCCTCGCCTCGACCTCGATGCCGGTGGTCAGCATGTCGGCCGGTTCGGTGAGCACCAGCCGGCCCTCGCCCCCGGGGAAGACCCTGGTGAAGATCTGCTCGAACTCCCTGGCCACGTCGTCGTAGGCCGAGGCGAACATCTGCTCGACCCGGTCGTCGACCTCCTTGACCACGGTCAGCAGGTCGCGCCGGGTCTTCTTGAGGTCTTCGAGCTGCGAGGTGAGGAAGGCGTGCCGTTCCTCCAGGGCCGCGAACTCCTCCAGCGCCAGCGGGTTGACCTTGCCGAGCTGGTTCATCTGCCGCTCGGCCGCCCTGGCTCGCTTCTCCTGCTCCTCGCGGACGTACGGCACGGGCGGGTCGCCGGGCACCGGGGCGTCGGGGCCGTACTCGGAGATCAGGGACTCGATCTCGACGCCGTACTCCTCCAGCGCCCGCTGCTCCATCTGCTCCAGCCGCAGGCGCTGCTCGGTGCGGGCCACCTCGCTGCCGTGCACCCGGTTGACCAGTTTGTCCAGCTCCTGGCCGAGCTCGCGTACGCGCAGGCGCACCTGCTTGAGCTCGGCGTCGACGGCGGCCCTGGTGAGGTCGGCCTCGTCGCGTTCCTTGGCGGCGAGCTGGATGGAGGTCGTCAGCGTCCCGAGCACCCGCTTGGCGCCCTTGCTGACGGCCTCGGCCACGGCGGCCTGCCGCCTGCGCCTGGCGCGCTGGGCGGCGGCCTGGGCACGCTCCTGGCGCTCGCGCTGGGCGGCCCGCAGCAGCCCGTCGGCGCGGCCCTCGATGCCCTTGACGCGCTCCTCGGCGGTGCGCACCTGCAGGCGGGTGTCCATCTCGCGCTGCCTGGCGACCTCGCAGGCGCTCGCCAGCTCGTCGCGGCCGTCGGTGGTGGGCTCCGACTCCAGCTCCTGGGCGTATTCGGCCTCGGCCAGCCGGATCTCCAGCTCGGCCAGCTCCTCCAGGCCCTCCGCGCGGGCCTCCTCCGCCTTGGTGACGCTCCTCGCCAGGCGCTCGGCCTCGGCGCGGGCCGCACCGGCGGCGGCCTCCAGCTGGGCCAGCTGCCTGGCGGCCGCGGCGTTGCGCTGGTCGGCCTCCCGCTGGCGGCTCCGCACCTGGTCGAGCGTGGCCTGCGCGGCGCTCACACCCGCCTGGGCGGTGGTGACGGCGGTCTGCGCTTCGCTGACGCGGGCCTGCGCGGCCTCCAGCTCCGTCTGGGCGGCCTGTTCCTGGGCGATCGCCTCGTCGAGGGCGCGGGTGCTCTCCTCCGCCCTGCCTTCCGCCTCCTCCAGGTCGGCGACCGCCTCATCGAGGGCCGCGCGCACCTGGAGCACGGAGGTGCCGCCGTCGGACCCGCCGTCCGCGACGTACGGGCCGACCAGGTCGCCGTCCGTGGTGACGGCCCGCAGGCCGGGATGGCGTTCGACCAGCTCGCGCGCGGCTTTGAGGGTGTCGACGACCGCCACGCCGGCCAGCACGTGGTCGAGGGCGGGACGGAGATGGCCGGGCACGGTGACGAGGCCGGCCGCCCAGCGGCTGCCGTCGGGAGCGCTCCCCCGCTCCCGCGGCGGCGCTTCCACCTGCTCGGCGACGAGAAGGGTGGCCTGGCCCATGGCCTGGGCGCGGAGCAGGTCGATGGCCTCGACGGCCGTGTCGAGGGACCTCACGGTGATCGCCTCGGCGATGGGACCGAGCACGGCAGCCACGGCCGGCTCCGCCCCCGGAGTGACCTGCATGGCGGCGGCCAGCGGGCCGAGCACCCCTTCCAGGCCGGCGTCCAGCAGGGCCGGGCCGCCGTCGCCCCTGGCCAGCCCCAGCTCCAGAGCTTCACGGCGGGCGGCCAGCGCGGCCACCGCGCGCTGGGCCTCCTGGTCGGCGGCGCGCGCCGCGGTCATCGCCGTCTTCGCCGCCTGGAGGGCGGCCCGCGGCGCGTCGAGGCAGGACTTGGCCTCCTCCGCGGCCGAGCGCGCCTCGTCGGCGACCACCGCGGCCTCCTCGACCATGGCCTGCGCCGTGGCCAGTTCCTCGGCCAGCGCGGGGTCGGCGGCGGGCTCCTCCAGCCGCCGCTCCTCCAGATCCGCCACGGCCTGGCGTTCGCGCTCGCTCGCGTCGGACACCGCCGCCTGGAGCCTGCCGATCTCCTCCTCGGCGGCCCTGGACCTGCTGCGTACGGAGTCGACCTGGCCGCGCAGCCTGGCCAGCCCCTCGCGGC
Organism: Nonomuraea mesophila; assembly: GCF_004352805.1. NCBI lineage: Bacteria > Bacillati > Actinomycetota > Actinomycetes > Streptosporangiales > Streptosporangiaceae > Nonomuraea > Nonomuraea mesophila. Next base: position 93,200 of record NZ_SMLD01000004.1, on the reverse strand, counting down.
GGTCGGCGGCGGCCCTGGCGGCCATCGCGAGCCGCTGCTCCTCGGCGTTCAGCTCGGCCTCGGCCTCGGAGCGCCGCTGGACGGCCTCCTCCAGGAGCTCGTGCGCGTGGTCGAGCTCGGCCTTGAGTATCAGCTCCCGCTCGCGGACCTCGGCCGCCTCGCGCTCCAGCTCCTCGGGGTCGCGACCCCTGCGCTCGATGGCGGCGGCGTCGAGCGCGTGCCGGTGGCGTTCGGCGGCCAGTTGTTCGAGGCCCGTCACGCGCTCGCGCAGTGACGAGAGCCTGAAGTAGGTCTCCTGGGCGGCGGCCAGCCTGGGCTGGGCCTCGGTTTCGGCGGTCTCCAGCGCGGACTCGCGCTGCTGGCCCTCCGCCAGCTCGGCCTCGACCTGGTTGCGCCTGGCCGTGATCGCGGCCTCGTCGGCGGCCTCGCGCTCCAGGGTGGCGCGCAGCGTGGCCACGTCGTCGGCCAGCAGCCTGAGCCTGGCGTCACGCAGGTCGGCCTGGATGACGGCGGCCTTGCGGGCGATCTCGGCCTGGCGGCCCAGCGGTTTGAGCTGGCGGCGCAGCTCCGTGGTGAGGTCCTGGACGCGGGTCAGGTTGGCCTGCATGGCGTCGAGCTTGCGGAGCGCCTTCTCCTTGCGCTTGCGGTGCTTGAGCACGCCCGCGGCCTCTTCGATGAACGCCCGCCGATCCTCGGGCCCGGCGTGCAGCACGGCGTCGAGCTGGCCCTGCCCGACGATGACGTGCATCTCGCGGCCGATGCCCGAGTCGGACAGCAGCTCCTGGATGTCGAGCAGGCGGCAGGTGTCGCCGTTGATCGCGTATTCGCTCTGCCCCGACCTGAACATCAGCCGGCTGATCGTGACCTCGGTGTAGTCGATCGGCAGCGCGCCGTCGCTGTTGTCGATGGTCAGGGTCACCTCGGCGCGCCCGAGCGGGGGCCTGGAGGAGGTGCCGGCGAAGATGACGTCCTCCATCTTGCCGCCGCGCAGCGACTTGGCGCTGTGCTCGCCCATGACCCAGGCCAGGGCGTCGACGACGTTGGACTTGCCCGAGCCGTTGGGGCCGACGACGCAGGTGATGCCGGGCTCGAACCGCAGGGCGGTCGCGGAGGCGAAGGACTTGAAACCGCGCAGGGTGAGGGTCTTCAAATACAAGCGCGACCCCCTTCTCCCTTGGCGACTGCGGAAAAGACTACTGGTCCCTGATGCCCCTCGCGGGCGCATGCCGTCGGAACCGGCGCGACCTGGGCAAAGGAAGCTTTCCGCGCAGGAGAAAATAACAAGGGACGCCTCTTCGAGACGTCCCTGGGTCTTGCGCTCCGATCACTCTCAGGTGAGTGCCGGCTCGCGCTCTTGCATGCGACTTAGCGCCTCGTCGCGGGTTTGCGCCGCAAGAGCGTCATTCGTGGCCTGAAGTCGGATGAGTTCTGCCTCCAGATCCCGGATACGCTGCTGCAGGCGGCGCATTTCCGAGACCATTCGAGGGTCAGGACCGCCGACGTGGCCGAGTAGAGCCTTCGCCATGGTAAAGGGTCCTCCACGCTGAGTGACCAGACTGGTTCGCGCACTTCTATTCCGCGGGAGGGGTGCGCGTGGTACTTAACAAGAGTCGCACCGGCAGTGTGGGCGGTCAAGTCGATCGAACCGCTGAGCCCTACTGATGGGCACTCCCGACATACAACTATACCCCATTTGGGGGGTTTAACGGAAGTCGCTATCGCTCCACAAAACCGCCCAAACTACCTCGTGGTTCGCTCCAGCGTTCCACTACTCCATCGACCCTGCCCGGCGTGTCGCAACCTCTGAGCAGCTCCAGCAGCTTGACGCACGCCGGCCGTGGCCCCTCGGCGACCACCTCCACCCGGCCGTCCTCGGTGTTGCGCGCCCATCCCGCCAGTCCGAGCTCGAGCGCCCTGGCCCGGGTCCACCAGCGGAAGCCCACACCCTGGACCCTCCCCCGGACCCAGGCCGTCATCCGGACGTCCTCCGAACTTTCCGTATTTTTCGTGTTCTGCGGCATTTGTTCTCCCGTGGGTGTCACGCCACCATGGCCTCCGACCCGAGCGCGTGCCGGGCCGCCGCCTCGCCGAACGCCCGGATCGCCGCCGTCTCGGCCGCGCGCACCCAGGCCAGCCCGAGGATCGAAGGAGGCAGACCGGTGACGGGGACGAAGCTCACGTCGGAACGCCTGTGGTGGGCCGCCGTGGGGGCGCAGAACAACATGCCGCCCCGGCCGAGCGCCACCTGGGTCAGGCCCTCCTGGCTCGTGGTCACCGTACCCGCCAGGGGGATCGGGCGTCCCGAAGGGGTCACGGACGGCGCCACACGTTCCCGCCAGGCTCGGGGCGCGCTGCCGTCCAGGCCGATCAGGGGCAGGCCCGCCAGTTCCTCCGCGCCGATGCCCGCCCGGCCTGCCAGGGGATGCCGGGTGGAGACGCCCAGCTCGTACGACACCCGGTTCAGGCCCTCGCCCGTCGCCAGGTCGGGCTCGTCCACTGGCAGCAGCGTGAACGCGATGTCCACCTGTCCGGCCCGGAGCCTGCCGAACGGGTCGGACATCGGGATCTCCACCAGCTCGACCTCACACCCGGGGTAGCGGCTCTCGAAGGCGCGTACGCTCCCCGTGACGACGTCCGTGGGCGTGGCCAGGAACCCCACCCTGAGCACGCCCGTCACCTCGCGCGCCGCCGCCTTCGCCCGGCCCACGGCCGCCCCCAGCCCTTCGTACGCCGGCCTCAGGTCGGCCAGGAACCGTTCGCCGAGCGGCGTCAGGCGCACCCGCCTGCTGGTCCGGTCGAAGAGCCGGCCCCCGATCCTGGTCTCCAGCGAGCGCATGAGCTGGCTCACCCGGCCCGGCGACAGGTAGAGGCGCTCGGCCGTACGCGCGAAGTGCAGCTCCTCACTGAGCACCACGAAGCACTCCAGCTCCCTGAAGTCCATCCCCACCTCCGCGAAACGCTTAGCCTGCCTAAACCAAGCTTTCGGCCTTCGCCATTGTTCCCGCCCACGGGCGTGAGAAGGCTGAAGGCCATGACCTTGACCGATGTACGCGCCGCCACCCGGGCGCGCTGGCCTGCCGTGATCTCGGTCGCGGTCGGCACCTTCACCATTGTGACCAGCGAGATGCTGCCCGTCGGGCTGCTGACCTCGATCTCCTCCGACCTGCGTGTCTCCGACGGCACCGCCGGGCTGATGATGACGGCGCCGGGGCTCGTCGCGGCGGTCTCCGCGCCGCTGATGGCGGTGGCCACCCGCCGCGTCGACCGGCGGTTCACGTTGCTGGGGCTGATGGCGTTGCTGGCGGTGGCCAACCTGGCGGGCGCGCTCGCCCAGAGCCATCTCGTCATGATGGCCGCACGGGTGCTGACCGGGGTGAGCATCGGCGGCTTCTGGGCGTTCGCGGCCGGGCTGGCGCCGCGGCTGGTGCCCGGCCGGTCGGTCGGGCGCGCCACGTCGATCATCCTGTCCGGCGTGTCGGTGGCGTCGGTGCTGGGGGTGCCCGCGGCCACGTTCGTGGCGTCGTTCGCGGGGTGGCGCAGCGCGTTCCTCGCCATGGGGGCGCTGGCGCTCGTGCTGCTCGCCGTACTGGCCGCCACTCTGCCGCCGCTCCCTGGGCCGCCGCTTCCCGGCGACCCGCCGCCCGCCCGGCCCCGCCACAGGAGCGCCCAGGATGCTCCCACAGGCGCGCGGAGCCTTCCCGGCGCCCAGGAGGCCGTCACGCCGGAGCGGGACGCGGCGGGCGGCCCTGAGGCCGCCAGGAGGCCGCCGTGGCTCTCAGGGCCTCTCACGCTCACCCTCGTGCTGACCGTCCTCATCGTGTCCGGCCACTTTGCGGCCTACACCTACCTGAGGCCGTTCATGGAACAGGTCGCGCACGCCGGTCCCGCCCTCATCAGCACCGCGCTCCTCGTGTACGGCGCCGCGGGCGTGGCGGGCAACTTCGTCTCGGGCGCGCTGGCCGCGAGGAACCCCAGGGCGGTGCTGATGACGCTGGCCGCGCTCATCTCCCTGGCCACGGCGGCGCTGCCGGTGACCGGCCTGCCCCTGGTCGTGCTCGTGGTGTGGGGCATCGGCTACGGCGGCGTGGGCGTCGCGCTCCAGCTGTGGATCATGCGGGAGGGCGGCGGCGAACTCGGCACGGCGCTGTTCGTCAGCGCCTTCAACGTCTCCATCGCGCTCGGCGCGTTCGCCGGCGGCCGGGTGGCCGACGGCCTCTCGATCACTGCGGTGATGTGGCCGGCGGCGGTCCTGGCCGCGTTGAGCGCGCTCGTCGCTGGCATCTGGGGCAGAAGTAGGACGAGCGGTTCATGAACGCCTCACGCCTGATCGGGGTGCCGCAGCGGGAGCACGGAAGGTCGCGCCGGCCGTAGACCTCCAGGGAACGCTCGAAGTAGCCGCTGTCGCCGTTGACGTCGACGTACAGGCTGTCGAACGACGTGCCGCCCTGCTGGAGGGCTGCCGCCATGACCGTGCGTACGGCGGCCAGCAGCTCGGCGATCTTGGGCCGGGTGAGCGTCTGCGTGGGACGGGCCCAGTGGAGCCTGGCCATCCACAGGGCCTCGTCGGCGTAGATGTTGCCGACGCCGCTGATCAGCGACTGGTCGAGCAGCGCCCGCTTGACCTCGGTGCGCCTGGCCCTGAGCCTGCGGCTGAACTCGTCGTCGTCGAACGCCGCCTCGAACGGGTCGGGCGCGATGTGGGCGATCGGCTCGGGCACGCCGCCGGCCAGGGCGGTGAGCATGACGTGGCCGAACGTACGCTGATCGACGAAGCGCAGGTCGGGGCCACCGTCCTCGAAGCGGAGGCGTACGCGCAGATGTTTCTCCGGCGGCGCGTCACCGTCGACCACCAGCAGCTGGCCGCTCATCCCCAGGTGGGCCAAGAGCGCCTCCTCGGCGCCCGACAGCGGCAACCACAGATATTTGCCGCGGCGCTCGGCCGACAGCAGCGCGCGGCCCTTCAGCCGCGCGGTGAACTCGTCGGGGCCGGGCATGTGACGCCGGATCGCGCGGGGGTGCAGCACCTCCGCGGAGGCGATCTCACGGCCGATGACCCATTGCGCGAGGCCGCGCCTGACGACCTCCACCTCGGGCAACTCGGGCATCACGCACCTCGCCCTCTGGACGTTGAACTATCACCTTGGGGCAACCCTCCGGGCGCCGGGTCAGCTCGCGGGCTGGCTCTCGCGCTGCTCCCTGCGGGCCCTGATGCGGGTCCACGCCGCCTCGGCCGCCTGCTGCTCGGCCTCTTTCTTGCTGCGGCCGGTGCCCGAGCCGTAGGACTCGCCGCCGACCCGCACCATCGCCGTGAACGACTTGGCGTGGTCGGGGCCGCTCTCCTCGACATGGTATTCGGGCACGCCCAGCGCCTCGGAGGCGGTCAGCTCCTGCAGCGAGGTCTTCCAGTCGAGCCCCGCGCCCAGCGACGCCGAACGCACGATCAGCGGGTCGAACAGCAGGTGCACCACCCGGAACGCCTCGTCGAGGCCCTTGTCGACGTAGACCGCGCCGATCAGCGCCTCCAGGGTGTCGGCCAGGATCGACGACTTGTCGCGACCGCCGGTGCCCTCCTCGCCCCTGCCGAGCCGCAGGAAGCGGCCCAGCCCGAGACCACGGGCCACGTCGGCCAGCGCCCGCATGTTGACCACCGCGGCGCGCAGCTTCGCCAGCTGGCCCTCGGGCAGGTCGGGATGGTTGCGGTAGAGGGTGTCGGTGACCACCAGGCCCAGCACCGAGTCACCCAGGAACTCCAGGCGCTCGTTGGTGGGCAGGCCACCGTTCTCGTACGCGTAGGAGCGGTGCGTCAGCGCCCGCTCCAGAATGGCGGGGTCAAGGGCGACCGCCAGGACCCGCTCCAGCTCGTCTCTGGCGACCTCCACGGCCACCGGCTTAGGACCTGCGCCCACGTGCTTCCTCCTCGGACATCTTCACATGGCGCGCCGGCTGCGGAAGATGCCCGAAAACGTGGTGGGCGTCGGGGTAACGCGTAGCCCCGGCGTCCACCACGGCCGCGGGCGAACCGCCGCCAGACGCATCTGAGACGGTAACGCCGACCGAGGCACAATGGCACCCGGTCGGCATCACGTCAATCAGGCGGACGGCTCGATGACCTGACGACGGTTGTAGGTGCCGCAGGTGGGGCAGGCGATGTGCGGCTGCCTCGGCGAACGGCACTGCGGGCAGCTCACCAGGGCGACAGCAGTCGTCTTCCACTGGGAGCGACGGGCGCGGGTGTTGCTCCGCGACATCTTTCGCTTCGGGACGGCCACGTCACTTCTCCTGATCGTTATCGTTCTCGGAAATCAGACCTTGCAACGACGCCCAGCGGGCGTCGATCTTCTCGTGCCGGTGATCCGCGCCGGCCTCGGCCAGCTTGATCCCGCACTCCGCGCAGAGCCCTTCGCAGTCGTCCCTGCACACCGGGCTCAACGGCAGTGCGAGCACCACCGCGTCGCGGAACGTCGGCTCGAGGTCGAGCAGCTCCCCGTCGAGCAGCGAATCCTCCTCCGAGGCGTCCTCGTCGGAGTAGAAGAACAGCTCCTGCAAGTTGACCTCGACGTCCGAGGTGACAGGGTCGAGGCACCGCGCGCACTCCCCGGCGAGCGGGGCATGCGCCGTGCCGGTGACGAGCACGCCTTCCATCACTGCTTCGAGCCTGAGATCCAGCTCGACTTCGGCGTCTTTGGGGACACCGATCATGTCGACGCCGAGATCTGCCGGTGCCGGGAGTGACAGGGTCGTCTGCCTCATCGTGCCCGGCCGCTTTCCCAGGTCGTGAGTGGAGATCACCCAAGGGGAGCGGGGGTCGAGGTGCTGAGTCATCCTGCTCTCGCTAGGCATGGCGAAAACCGTCGCCGTCGTACAAGGCCGAAAAGAAAGAATACCAGCCCCTGCGGGGGGCACGCTCCCACCGGCCTCCGGGGGCGCCGCAGGGGCTTCGGCCCTAGCCTCTCAGGCGCTCGATGAGAAGTTTGTGCACCAGATCAGGCACGAGGCCCGACACGTCTCCGCCGTAGCGGGCGATCTCCTTCACCCTGCTGGAGGAGAGGAACGAGTATTCGGGGTTGGTGGGCATGAACAGCGTCTCCACCCCCGACAGGCGGTAGTTGAGCTGCGCCATCTGCAGCTCGTAGTCGAAGTCGCTGACCACCCTGATGCCCTTGACGATGGCGGGGATGTCGTGCTGCCTGCAGAAGTCGACCAGCAGGCCGTGGAACTTCTCGACTTTGACGTTCGGATAGTCCTTGGTCACGGTCTGCAGGACGTCGATCCGTTCGTCGACCGTGAACAGGCTGCTTTTCTCGACGTTGATCAGGACGGCCACGGTCACCTCGTCGTACAGCCGCGCGGACCGGCAGATGATGTCGAGGTGGCCATTGGTGATGGGGTCGAACGACCCCGGGCAGACTACGCGGCGCAAGACGCCTCCCAGGTCTACGGGTTCCCGGCGGCGCGACCGTACCAAACGGACGCTTCACCATATCGACGGACCCTCTCCTCAACGTAGCCTTCCGGCCACATAAGGGCCTTTCCCCTGCTTTCCCGCTCGAACGCCACCAACGCCCCGTCAACCAGCCAGCCGTTGTCGCGCAGCAGTTCCAGGACCCGCTCCACCTCGCCGTCGGACGTGGCATAGGGCGGGTCGGCGAACACGATGTCGTACGGCTCGTCAGGCGCCTTCCCGAGGACCCGCGCCACCTTGTCGGCCACCACGCGGGCGCCGTCGAGGCCGAGCGACTCGACGTTGGCCCTGATCGTCCGCACGGCCCTGGGATCGGACTCGACGAGCAGGGCCGCCGCCGCCCCCCTGGACAGCGCCTCCAGCCCGACCGCCCCCGAACCGGCGTACAGGTCGGCCACCCGGGCGTCGCGGATGCCGTGAAGTGAGTCGAGCGTCAAGAGGATCCCTTCTCGCGCCCTGTCGCTGGTCGGCCTCGTCCCGCGCCCCGGCGGCACGGCCAAACGCCTGCCACCCGCGCTGCCTGCGATGATCCGCGTCATGTCGCCCATTGTTCCGTATGTTCGCGCAGGTCAAGAGTGCACAAGTGTCTGCCTCGAGTACGCAAGGGTGATTCACATCGGGGGGATCGGCCCGCATGATGAGTTCTGCGGCCTTCAAGGTGACCCACATGAAGGCCGACCGGCGTGGTCGTGAGCCCTTCCGCACGCCGGTTCCCTCGGCACCTGACCCGAGGGTGGGCCCAGCCGGGGACGGCATTCGGGGGGAGGCCGTCCCCGCGGCTGGGTCTTTTTCTTGATCATTTAGCGCCGTGAAGCCCGCCGCGCCGGGGGCCTGTCAGGTCTTCTCCAGGTATTCCGCCCGCTCGTCGGCCAGCAGCCGCTCGATCTCCGCGCGCAGCCCCTCGTGGGAGGCCAGCTCGGGGTCGCCGGCCAGCAGCGCCCCGGCCTCCTCCCTGGCCGTGGCGATCACGTCCTCGTCGCGCAGCAGTTGCAGCAACTTCAGCGAGGAGCGTTTGCCCGACTGCGCCGCGCCCAGCACGTCGCCCTCCCGCCGCTGCTCCAGGTCGACCCGTGACAGCTCGAACCCGTCGAGCGTCGCGGCCACCGCGTCGAGGCGGGCGCGGGCCGGGGTGCCCTCGGCGAAGTCGGAGACCAGCAGGCACAGGCCGGGCAGGCCGCCCCGGCCGACCCGGCCGCGCAACTGGTGCAGCTGGGAGACGCCGAAGCGGTCGGCGTCCATGATGATCATGACGGAGGAGTTGGGCACGTCGACCCCGACCTCGATGACCGTGGTCGCCACCAGCACGTCGAGCTCACCCCGCGTGAAGGCGCGCATGAGGGCGTCCTTCTCCTCCGGCGGCAGCTTGCCGTGCAGCGTACCGACCCGCAGGTCGTGGAAGGGCCCCTCCGACAGGAGCTTGGCCACGTCGAGCACCGCGAGCGGCGGGCGGCGCTCCTCGTCGGCCGGGGTCGCGAGGTCGCCCTCGTCGCCCTCCAGGTCGCCGATGCGGGGGCACACGATGTAGGCCTGCCGCCCCAGCGCCACCTCCTCCCTGACCCGCTGCCAGGTGCGTTCGAGGTAGTGAGGCTTCTCGGCGGCCGGGACGACGTGGGTGGTGATGGGCGCACGCCCCGACGGGAGCTGCGACAACGTCGAGACCTCCAGGTCGCCGAAGACCGTCATCGCGACCGTGCGCGGGATCGGCGTGGCCGTCATCACCAGGACGTGCGGCCGCGCTCCACCCGCCTTCTCGCGCAGCGCGTCGCGCTGCTCCACCCCGAACCGGTGCTGCTCGTCGACCACGACCAGCCCGAGGTCGGCGAACTGGACGTGCTCCTGCAGCAGCGCGTGCGTGCCGACGACGATGCCGGCCGTGCCGGAGGCGGCGTCGAGCAGCGCCGAACGGCGGGCGGCGGCGCCCATCGAGCCGGTCAGCAGGGTGACGGCCGTCCCGCCGAACATGCCTCCCTGCGCCAGATCGCCCAGCATGGTGGTGATCGAGCGGTGGTGCTGCTGGGCGAGCACCTCGGTGGGCGCCAGCAGCGCCGCCTGGCCGCCTGCGTCGACCACCTGCAACATCGCGCGCAGCGCCACCACCGTCTTGCCCGCGCCGACCTCTCCCTGCAGCAGCCGGTGCATCGGATGCTCCAGCGCGAGATCGGCCGCGATCTCCTCGCCGACCTCCGCCTGCCCCTCCGTCAACGAGAACGGCAACCGCGCGTCGAAGTCGGCCAGCATGCCGCCGGACCGCCTCGGCCTGGGCCTCGCCGGCCAGGCGGTGGCCGCCTGCCGCCTCTGGAGCAGCACCGCCTGCAGCACGAACGCCTCGTCGAACTTCAGCCGCTTGCGCGCCCTGCCGACGTCGGCGAAGTCCTTCGGCCGGTGGATGGCCACGAGCGCCTCGCCGAGATCCTGCAGACCGTGGCGGGCCCGCAACCCGGCGGGCAGCGGATCCTCCAGCGGGCCCAGCGTGTCGAGCACGACGCCGACCGCGCGCCTGATCGCCCACGGCGTCAGATCTTTGCCGGCCGGATAGATCGGCACCGGCGCCGCCGCGAACTCCTCCGCGTTGGCCTCGCCCTCCTCGAACAGCTCGAACTCCGGATGAGCCAGCTGCCAGCGCGGCTTGGCCCGCGCGCCGAACAACCCCACCTTCCCGGCGAACATCCCGCGCCGGCCCGGCTTCAGCCGCGACTCGGCCGCGTGGGAGCCCTTGCCGAAGAACGACAGATAGAGCCTGTTGCCGTTGCCGTCGACGATCTCGACCTCCAGCCAGGTGCCGCCCCGGTTGCGCATGGGCTTGCGCATCAGCCTGGTCACCTCGCCGACCACCGTCACGTGCTCGTCGACCTCCAGCGCGTCGAGCGAGGTCAGCTCGCCGCGCTCGGCATAGCGGCGCGGATAGTGGCGCAGCAGGTCACCGACCGTCTCCAGGCCGAGCACGCTGTGCAGCAGCTTGGCGGTCTTCGGGTCGAGGGCCTTCGTCAGAGGCTCGTCGAAACGGCTCACGGCATTTAGTTCTACCGCCTGAGGCCGACAGGAATCCCCTCCCCGGCCGCCCGCGCGCCGATCGCCGGGCCGCACCGGCCGTCACCACGCCGATCGGACCAGCTCCGGCCGCCGCCACGCCGATCGGCCCCCTCCGGCTGTCACTCCACGCCGATGAGGAGCGGGTAGCCGCCCTGCTCGCCGTCGTACACGACGAGGTCGACGTCGGGGCGCGTACGCCTGAGATGGTCCTCGACCCGGTCGGCGAGCCCGGTGGGCGCCTGCGCGCCCGTGACCAGGGTCACCAGCTCGCCGCCGCCCGCCACCATCCGGTCGACGACGGTGGCGGCCACGTGGTCGACCGTGTCGCCGATCACGGCGACGTCTCCGTCGATCAGGCCGAGCACGTCACCGGGGCGGCACACCCCCGCGCTCGTGAACGCCTCCCTGTCGGCCACCATCACGTGCCCGCGCCGCGTGTGCCCGGCGGCGTCGGTCATCGCGACCACGTCGTCGTCGAAGCGGCGCAGCGGATCGTGTACGGCCAGCGCGGCCAGTCCCTGCACGGTGGCCTCCGTGGGCAGCACGCTCACCGTGGCGCCGTCCTCGCGGGCGATCTGCGCGGCCGCGGCGGCGACCGCCCTGACGCCCTCGTCGTTCGGGAGCACGGCCACCTCGCCGCCCGCCTGCCTGATCGCCGCGAGCATGGCGGGCAGTGTCGGCCTGGCGCCGGGTGCGCGCCGCACCACGACCGCGCCGCACTCCTCGAACAGCGCCGCGATCCCGGCACCCGCCGCCACCGCGACCACGCCCCTTCCCGCGGCGCCACGGGAAGGGGCGCGGTGAGTGGATTCGGCGAGGTACGTGATCCTGATGCGGTGCGGCCTGCCCGCCCGCACCCCCGCCTCGACGGCCGGGCCCGCCTCGGCCACGTGGACGTGCACGTTCCACAGTCCTTCTCCGCCCACCACGACCAGCGAGTCGCCCATGGCGTCGAGCTCCTCGCGCAGCGCGCGCACCGCGCGGTCGTCGGCGTCCAGCAGGTACATCACCTCGTATCCCGCTCCCACCTCCGCCATCGGCGTCACCCGCGCGATCGGTGCGGGAACGTCGTAGTGGCCGGTGGAGGAGCCGCTGATCACGGAGGCGAGCGTCTCGAGCACGATCGCCGCACCGGCCCCGCCCGCGTCCACGACGCCGCTGCGGGCCAGCACGTCCAGCTGGCCCGTCGTCCTGCGCAGCGCGGCCCTGGCCTCCTCGGCCGCGCGCAGCGCCACCGCGCGCAGGTCGTCGGCGTCGGCGTCCTGGACGGCTCCCGCGGCGGACTCCAGCACGCTCAGCACCGTGCCCTCGACCGGCCTGGCCACCGCCTCCCTGGCCAGGGTGGCGGCCCTGCGCAACCCGGCGCGCAGGTCGGATCCCTCCTTCAGGACCTCGGCCAGACCGCGCAGCGCCTGGCTGACGATCACGCCGGAGTTGCCGCGCGCCCCGACGAGGGCGCCGTACGAGAGCGTCTGCCACACCACGGCGGCGTCCACGTCGTCGGGCAGGGACTCGACGGCCTCGGCCGCCGACAGCATGGTCAGGTGCAGGTTGGTGCCGGTGTCGCCGTCGGCCACGGGGAACACGTTGAGCGCGTCGATCTCCGTCCTGGCCCGGCCGAGCGCGTCGGCGGCCAGGCGGGCCCAGCGGCGCACGGCCGGCGGGTCGAGGATCTCCATGTGGGCCCTCCGACCTCCCTGATGCGCTACGGTTGTGCGAGGAGAATATCGCCGCATCGGACCCGGTCCAGTGCTCTGGTTCGCGCCCATCGGGGTGGATCGGATATTCTCGTCTGGCTGGCCGGTTGTCCCGGCGTGCCCTCCGCCCGGAACTCATCCGCGGACAGGGCTACATCGACTGTTTTAAGGAGCGATACCGTGGCTTCCGTCTGCGATGTCTGCCGCAAGGGGCCGACGTTCGGCAACAACGTGTCCCACTCCCACCGCCGCACGCGCCGTCGTTGGAACCCCAACATCCAGACGGTCCGCGCGGTCGTCGGCGGCACGCCGAAGAAGCTGAACGTGTGCACCTCGTGCATCAAGGCGGGCAAGGTCACCCGCTAGTCCGCACGGTCGCGAAGCCCGTCCGGTTCTGAGGGATCCGGCGGGCTTTCGTCATGCCCGCCCTCTGACGGGTTCACCCCATTCCACATGCCCGCGTTCTGACGGGTTCACCCCATTCCGCTTGCGGGCCTCGCTCCCTGCACTCCCTTGACCCGCTTTCTCCCAGCGCCCACGCTCTTCCCTGTCTCGGGCTCCCGCCGGTCCTGCGCCCCACACTCGAGCACGCCTTCGCGTCGCTGAGGAGCGGCTGGGCGGGTCGGGACCGTACGGCCACAGGACGGTGGCACGGCGCCTCCCCACGATCCACGTCGAACCGCTCGGCGCCTTCCGGGCGTTCTTCCCCTGACGGAAGACCGGCGCGGTCGTCGCGGTGGGACGACCGCCTCCGGGTGAGCTTGGGGGTGGTCAGCGCCAGCGCCAGGCGTGGTCGACCGGGCCGATGCCGTCGCCGAGGGGGAAACCCCTGGCGATCGCCCCCGTCACGTACTCCTTCGCCGCGCCCACCGCCGACGGCACGTCATCGCCCATCGCGAGGCGGGAGGCGATGGCCGAGGCGAGCGTGCAGCCCGTGCCGTGGGTGTGGCGGTTGTCGAGGCGTTCGGCGGCGAAGCGGAACTCCTGGGTGCCGTCGGTGAGCAGGTCGACCGGCGCGCCGGGCAGGTGACCGCCCTTGATCAGCGCCCACGTGGGCCCCAGCTCCAGGATCGCGTCGGCGGCCCCGCGCAGGCCGTCCTCGTCCTCGACCTTGACCGAGGTGAGCTGCTCCACCTCCCACAGGTTCGGCGTCACCACGGTGGCCACGGGCAGCAGGCGGGTCCGCAGCGTTTCGACGGCCTCGGGCGCGAGCAGCGAGTTGCCGTGCTTCGACACCCCGACGGGGTCCACGACCAGCGGCGCGTCGTACCGCCCGAGTGCGTCGGCCACCATCTCGACCAGCACCGGCGAGGCGAGCATGCCGGTCTTCACGGCCTGCGCGCCGATGTCGCCGAGCACGGAGTCGAGCTGCGCGCGTACGGCCTCGGGCGGCAGCTCCCAGTAGCCCTGGACACCCAGCGAGTTCTGGGCGGTCACGGCGGCGATGACGCTCATTCCGTGGACACCCAGGGCCATCATGGTCTTCAGGTCCGCCTGGATGCCGGCGCCGCCCCCTGAGTCGGAGCCGGCGACGGTCAGTACGCGTGGCGGGGTGGTAACCGCGGCGGAAGGGGCGCTTTGCGGTGATCGCTCCGTCATGTCCCCTATCCAACCACTCAGCTGACGACGCACTCCCCCCGGACCATCCCGCAGTTGGCCGCCGGCGTGCCCCTGCCCGTCGCGGTGAACGAGACCTTGACCGTGTCACCCGTGGCGAGCTGCGCCGACACGTCAAGGATCAGCAGGTCACCGTCCTGCGTCCACTGGGCGCCCCGCACGTCCACGACCGTGCCGTCGACCGGGACGGTGATCGTGGGGTTCTGCAGCGTCGCCGACGAGGTGTTGGAGAGCCGCAGATCGGCCGCGTACGTCGTCATCCGTTGCCGGATGGTCTGCTGGACGTTCACCGACCCGTTGCCGGACGGCGAGCCGAAGGATCCGGTGTCGTCCGTGGGCTCGGGAACGCTGGTGGTGGTCGGCGCGGCGCCGGTGTCGGCGTCCACGGAGGACGGCTCCTCCAGCGGCGTGTCCTGGGGCAGGCTCACGTCGTCCGGCTCGTTCACCGGCTCCTGCGCGGGTTCCTGCGCCGGCTCCTTCGACTTCTTCACCTTGGTCTTGGTGGGCGTCGGCTTGGCGGCCGGCTCCGTGTGGCGCGGGCGGGCGTTGTACGTGACGGTGGGCGTCGGGGTCTCGGCCGGCCCGGTGTCCTTTACCGGCTCGTCCGACGGTTCCTCCTCCACCGGCTCCGTCTCCTCCACGGGCGGCTGGGAGACCTCCGGTCCCGGCCGGTTGGTGGCGCCCTGCACGGCCGCGCAGGTGGTGTCCGCGCACTTGTCCGGACCACCCGCGGTGCTCATGAACTTGACGCCCGCCACGGTGCCGCCGAGCACGACGGCCACGGCGGCGACGGACAGCAGGGCCACCTTGCCCTTGCCGCCCCCCGACGAGGCGCCGGAGATCAGCTCGTCGTCGCGGCGCGCCTTGCGTCGGCCGCGGCGGTCGCGGGGCGGTTCCTCAGGGCCGCCGGGGCCCGAGTCGGACGACCAGCCGGAGCCCAGGAACCCGGTCTCCGCGTTGGCCCAGGCCGGCGCCTGCGCGGCGATCGGCGAGCCGGCCACCTTGACGTCGCCGGGCTCGGGCGGGCCGCTGCTGGGCACGGGGGGCGGGTCGAATCTGGCGGTACGGTCATCGGACTCGTCGAAGAAACCGGAACGATCCGGGGTGCCGTCGAAGAACGCGGTCCGCTCGTCGGGACCGCCGAACGGCCCCGATCTGTCGTCGGGACCACGGAACGGCCCGGACCCGTCGTCGGGACCACCGAACGGGCCGGACCTGTCATCCGGACCACCGAACGGCCCGGACCTGTCGTCCTGGGCGAACGGGTCAGCGGGTCCCCCGGCGTACGGGCCGGGCTGGTCGGCGGGGCCGGTGTACGGCCGGCCGGCCGGTTCGCCGAACCGGCCGTCGTCCGCGGGACGGCTGAAAGCGCTTGCGTGGCCCGACCCCGGCGTTCCGGGGGCCGGCATGCCGCCGGGAGCGCCGAACACGGCCGTCTGGTCGGCAGGGCCTTCTGGCCCGTTGAAGGAGCGGTCGGCGGGTGGGCCCCACTCGGGCGGGCGGGCGAACGCGCCCGTCGTCTCCATCGGCCCGGCCTCGTCACCCCTCTGGCCCTGAGGCGGCTGGAACGGGCTCCTGGGGTCGTTGGCCGGTGAGAATCCGCTGGCGGCGTCGGCGGGCAGCGCGAAGGCTCCGGTGGTCTCGAACGGCTCGGACTGCGGCGCGCGCGGCGGCGGCGCGTCCGTACGCCGTGGCATGGGAGCCCACTGGCCCGTCACCTCGGGCTGGTCCGGCAGGGAAGGCCAGCCGGGCTGGTCGGCCTCCTCGTCAGGACCCCAGAATGCGCTGCCGTTCCCCCGTTCATCCCCGTCTTCGGATCCACCTGTGCCGTGGCGGCCCATGGCTGCCCTTTCTCCCGGTTACAGTGGCCGCCAATCTTCATAACACCTTCGCTACGCCGCTGTCACAACAATCCCGCTAGTCACGCCTCAAATCCGGAAAATTTCACGTAAATCGGGACAAGAAGTCACTCAAAGTGATCCCAGCCGCGCCGCCCGACCTCACGGCCGCGCACCACGACACCGGCGCCCTCGACCACGTGGCCCACGACCTGCCACGATGCCGGCAGGCTTACCTCTGAGGGGAACACCGCCGCGAGCGCGTGATCCTCACCACCCGTGAGCACCCACTCCAGCGGATCGGCCCCCACCTCCTTCGCCGCGACAGCGACCGGCTCCGCCACGGCGAACGCCTCGGGATCCAGCTCGATCCGGACCCCGCTGGCCTCGGCGACGTGCCCGAGATCCTGCAGCAGCCCGTCGCTGACGTCGAGCATCGCGCCGGCGCCCAGTTCGGCCGCCTGCGGCCCCATCGAGTACGGCGGCGACGGCCTGCGATGTGCGGCCACGACCTCCTCCAAGGCCGGGGAGCCGACCGCCAGGCCCTCCTCCAGCACCGCCCATCCGGCGGCGGCGTACCCGAGCCGGCCCGTCACCGCGACCACGTGCCCCGGCCTGGCACCGGAGCGCAGCACGGGAGCGCGTCCCTTCAGGTCGCCCAGCGCGCTCACCCCGATGACCACCTGGTCGCACCGGGTGACGTCGCCCCCGGCCACACTGGCGCCGACCACGGCGCACTCGTCGCGAAACCCGTCGGTCAGCTCGTCGAGCCAGGTCAGGGGCAGGTCGGCGGGGATGCCGAGCCCCACCACGATCGAGGTGGGCACGGCGCCCATGGCGGCCACGTCGGCGAGGTTCTGGGCCGCGGCCTTTCGGCCCACGTCATAGCCGCCCGACCAGTCACGGCGGAAGTGCCGGCCCTCCAGCAGCAGATCGGTCGAAACCACGACACGCCCGTCGGGCGCGGCCACCACGGCCGCGTCGTCACCCGGCCCGAGCATTACGGCAGCGCCCTGGGGGAGGCGTCCGGTAATGCGATTTACCACACCGAATTCGCCGAGATCTCCGACTGTGATGACGCACCTCCTGACGCACACAGGGTACGGTTACCCATCGGCGTGATCCAATCGCCCAGGAGGACGTAATGGTGCAGGCCTACATCCTTATTCAGACCGAAGTGGGCAAGGCCGCCGCCGTGGCCCGCGAGATCTCCGGCATCCCGGGGGTCACCCAGGCGGAGGACGTGACGGGGCCCTACGACGTGATCGTGCGCGCGGAGGCCCACAACGTCGACGAGCTCGGCAAGCTCGTCGTCGCCCAGATTCAGGCGGTGGAGGGGATCACGCGTACTCTGACGTGTCCGATCGTCCACATCTGAAGGTAGTCGTCGCATGCGTGCCGTCACCGTCCTGCTGGTTCTGCTGACCCTCGCCGGGTGCGGCACGGTGCAGGTCGATCCGCCCACGCCGCAGGGCGAGGCGGTGGCCGCGTGCGACAAGCTGGCCGGGCTGCTGCCCGAGACCCTCGACGGTGCCGAGCGCGGCACGTCCACGCCCGAATCGCCGTACGTCGCCGTCTGGGGCGAGGGAACCATCGCGCTGCGCTGCGGAGTGGACCGGCCGTCCAGGATGGCGCCCACCGACCAGCTGCGGGAGATCGGCGGCGTGGGCTGGTTCGCCGATCCCGACAGGCCCACGTTGTTCACCGCGGTGACCGATACCGCGTACGTCGAGGTCACCGTCGGAGGCGAGCACGTGGCCGGCGAGGTGCTTGCGGACCTGTCGGGACCGATCGCCCGGCTGGCGGGCCGCTGACCGGGCGATCGTTCAGCGCAACCCCGCCGACCGGGTCAGCGCGAGCTGGATGAGCCGGTCGACCAGCGCCGGATAGGGCAGGCCCGAGGCGGCCCAGAGCTGCGGCGCGACCGACAACGACGTGAACCCGGGCATGGTGTTGATCTCGTTGAGGACGAGCGCGCCCTCAGGCGTGTAGAAGAAGTCGACCCGCGCGAGCCCTTCGCAGTCGAGCGCCTCGAACGCGCGCACCGCCATCGCCCGGAGCTCCTCGGCCGTCTCGGCCGGGATGTCGGCGGGCACGGTGAGCGACATCTGGTCGGGGTAGTACTTCGCCTCGAAGTCGAAGAACTCCTGCCCGCCCTCGACCCTGACCTCGCCGGGGATCGACGCGGCGGCCGGCTCGTCGCCCGGCGACTGCAGCACCGCGCACTCGATCTCGCGGCCCGCGATGGCGGCCTCGATGAGCACCTTGGGGTCGTGCTGTCTGGCGGCCTGCACCGCCGCCTCCAGCTGGGACCGGTCGCACGCCTTGGAGATGCCCTGCGAGGAGCCGGCCCTCGCGGGCTTGACGAACACCGGGAAGCCGAGCTCCTCTGCCTCCTTGAGCACCCGCTCGCGGTCGAGCCGCCAGTCGCGGTCGCGTACGACGACGTAACGGCCGATGGGCAGCCCCGCGGCGGCCATCACGGTTTTCATGTGGGACTTGTCCATGCCGACCGCGCTGGCCAGCACCCCCGAGCCGACGTAACGCACGCCGGCCATCTCCAGCAGGCCCTGGATCGTGCCGTCCTCGGCGAACGGCCCGTGCATCACGGGGAACACCACGTCGACCGTGCCCAGCTCCACGGGGATGCTGCCCGGGTCGTACGCCACCAGCGCGTTGCCGCCCGACGGGAGCGCCAGCGCCGCGCCCTCCCCGTCGACGACCGGCAGCTCGCCCGACTCGATGGCGAACCGCTGCTCGGACGTGGCCAGCACCCATCTGCCGTCCTGGGCGATCCCGATGGGGATCACCTCATATTTGCTCCTGTCGATCGCTTCGAGAACGCTGCCCGCGCCCATGAGGGACACGGCGTGCTCCGAATTGCGACCCCCGAAAACGACGGCGACGCGTGGCTTGCTCATGGTGTCCGAATCTACCGGGGTGTCCCTGTCACAGCGAGCCGAGCACGCCGTAATCAGGTCTTTCACTTATACGCCGTAACGCTCGGGTTTGGGCGAGCGTGACATCAGCAACATGCCCGCCTCCGCCGGGGACATGCCGTCGTGCACCACTCCGACGACGACCTCGGTGATGGGCATCTCGACGTCGTGTTTCCTGGCCAGCTCCAGCACGGACTCGCAGGACTTGACGCCCTCCGCCGTCTGCTTGGTGGCCGCGACGGCCTCGTCCAGCGTCATGCCCCTGCCGAGGTTCTCGCCGAACGTACGGTTGCGCGACAGCGGCGACGTGCACGTGGCCACCAGGTCGCCCATGCCGGCCAGCCCCGCGAACGTGTGCGCGTCGGCGCCGAGCGCCGCGCCCAGCCGGGAGATCTCGGCCAGCCCCCTGGTGATGAGCATGGCACTGACGTTGTCGCCCATGCCCATGCCCGCGGAGACGCCGACGGCCAGCGCGATCACGTTCTTCACCGCGCCGCCCAGCTCCACGCCGACGACGTCGGGGTTGGTGTACGGGCGGAACCACGGCGGCAGGTGACAGGCCGACTGGAGGCGCGCGGCGACGGACTCGTCGGCGCAGGCGACGACGGTGGCGGCGGGCTGGCGCAGGGCGATCTCCTTGGCCAGGTTGGGCCCGGAGACGACGGCGACACGTTCCTCCGGCACCTCGGCGACCTCGCGGATCACCTCGCTCATCCGCTTGGTCGTGCCCAGCTCGATGCCCTTCATCAGGCTGACCAGCACCGCGCGGGACGGCAGGTGCTCGCGCCAGCGGGCCAGGTTGTCCCGCAGCCGCTGCGCCGGCACGGCCAGCACCACGAAGTCGGCGCCGTCGAGCGCCCGCGCGGGGTCGGTCGTGGCGCGCAGCGAGGCCGGCAGCTCGATGCCCGGCAGGTAGTCGGGGTTGGCGTGCTCACGGTCGATCGCCTCGACCAGCTCCGGCCTGCGCCCCCACAGCGTGACCTCGTTGCCGGCCTCCGCCAGGATCATGGCGAACGTCGTGCCCCACGAGCCCGTGCCGAGAACGGCCACCTTCGTCATGCCATCACCGTCCGGCGGGGTCGTAGGGAGTTTCCGGCGCCTTCTCCCCGCGCAGCTCGGCGAGCTGCGCGGTGATCGCGGCCATGATGTCGGCCGTCGCCTCGCGCAGCACGGCCGCCTGCGGCGGTCGGTCCGCGTATTTTGACAGGTCGACAGGCGGCCCCACGCTGACGCGGAACGTCTTGCGCGGGAACAGCCTGGGCTTCTTCTCCCCGTAGGGGAGCAGCTCATGCGCACCCCAGTGGGCGACCGGGATGACCGGCGCGCCGCTCTGCAACGCCAGCCGGGCCGCGCCCGTCTTGCCCACCATGGGCCACAGGCCGGGGTCACGGGTGCAGGTGCCCTCCGGGTAGAACAAGATCGCACAACCGGCGTCGAGCCGTTCTGCCGAGATCTGCAGTGACAGGGCCGCCTCGCTGCTGCCGCGGGCGACCGGGATGGCCAGCAGCGCCGTCACGGCCCGGCCGAGGAGCGGCACTTTGAAAAGCGCGGACTTGGCGAGGATTACCGGCCAGCGCCCGTTGTTGTAGAGGAAGTGCGACAGCAGAACAGGGTCGGCCCAGGAGAGATGGTTGGTCGCGATGATCACGCCGCCGGTGCGGGGGATGCGCTCCCCTCCGCGCCAGTCCCTTTTGACCAGGAACCGGGACAGCGGTTTCACCACGACTACTGCCAGGGTTTCCCAGAAACGCGACGGTCGCGTGGGGCGGCTCATGATCTCCTCCAACACCTGCGGGATGCGCCCCAAGTCTCCCGGTTGGCCGCTCGGGATGTCGAGGCGCGTGATGCTTGAGCGTTCGGCTTGGTCCCCGCGCCCGCGGGCGGGGGCTTTCCATCTTCACAGGTCGAAGTCGCCGCGCCGCAGCCGCCTGGGCGCCCGCGGAGGTGACGTCGTTCACGGTACGCCCCGCCGCCAGGATGTTCTTCGGGGCGTCGAGCCGTCGCCCGCCCGCACGACGAGGGTTTCCCTGGCTGGAGCCCGCGCTCTTCAGCGAAGGAGAAACCGATGAGCAACCGGTGGTCACTGGTGGTGCCGGTCAAGACGCTGGTCGCGGCGAAGACCCGGCTCGCCGCTGCGACCGGGCCCCACCGCACCAGGCTGGCCGTCGCGGTGGCCTGCGACACCGTGGCGGCGGCGCTGTCGTGCCCGGTGGTGGCGCGAGTGATCGTGGTGACCGCCGACCCGGCCGCGGCGGGCCCCCTCGCCGGGCTCGGGGCCGAGGTGGTGCACGACCCCGACCGCGGGCTGAACACCGCGCTCCGCACGGGGGCCGCCCATGCCGTACGCGTCGCGCCCGGCGACGCGGTGGGCGCGCTCCAGGCCGACCTGCCCGCCCTGCGGCCGGCCGAGCTGGGCCTGGCACTGGAGGCGGCGGCCGAGTTCGACCAGGCGTTCGTGCCCGACGCGCTGGACGTGGGGACGACCTTTTACGGCGTGGG
This sequence comes from Nonomuraea mesophila, assembly GCF_004352805.1. Classification (NCBI taxonomy): domain Bacteria; kingdom Bacillati; phylum Actinomycetota; class Actinomycetes; order Streptosporangiales; family Streptosporangiaceae; genus Nonomuraea; species Nonomuraea mesophila. The sequence goes on along the minus strand of NZ_SMLD01000004.1, from coordinate 72,118 downwards.
GCCCGGGACGCCGTTCACGCCCAGGTTCGGCGGGGAGTCGCGGGCCAAGCACCTGGCCGCCGGGGCCAAGGAACTGGCCGTGCCGGGGATCGACTCCGTACGCCGCGACGTCGACACCCCCGACGACCTGCGCGCAGCCGTCGCGCTCGGGCTCGGCAGGCACACGGCGGCGGTGGTGGGTGAGTTGTGGCCGGACACATGACCGGGGCGGCGGTCAGGAAGCATCATTGGACCGCCCGGCGCGGCCGCCTTACGCTGGTCCTCGTGCAGGCGACGGTGCGCAGTTTCGACGAGGCCACTCGCTCGGGCACGGTGTTCCTCGACGACGGGACCGTGCTGGAGTTCGGCGCGCCCGCCTTCGACGCGGGGCCGCTCCGATTGCTGCGCACCGGGCAGCGGGTCAATCTCGCGATGTCCGGCGGCGCGATCACTTACATCACGCTCTCCACTTTCCCGGTGCCCGGCGCATGAAATGCGGACGCCCGGGCCGGACGGCCCGGGCGTGGTCCGCCGAGTTTACTTTTTCTTGCCGATTTTCTTGCCGCCCTCGTTCACCAGCTCTTTGAAATCGGAGCCGGGACGGAACTTCGGTGCCCAGCTCTCCGCGACGTTGATTTCCGCCCCGGTCGACGGATTGCGCGCCGTGCGGGCGGGCTTGTTCACCATCTCGAACGCGCCGAAGCCCGTGATCGAGACCTTGTCGCCGCTGGCCACGGCCTTCTGGATGGCGTCGACGACCGCGTTCACGGCCTCGGTGGCCGTCTTCCTGTCGCCCACCCGATCCGCGATGGCCTCGACGAGTTCACGCTTGTTCATGAAAGTCCTGCTCCCCCAGTTACGGCTCGGGGCTCCAGTTTACGTGTTTGACGGAGAAACCCCTTACGGGCTCGAAAGTAGGCGGGATCGCAGGGGAACTCAATCACCGGGCGTGTTTTCCGCACTTCGTGGCGTGTCGGGGGGCTCGTCAAGGGAGGCCAGAAACGTGTCGAGGCGGAGCGCGGCCCTTTTCGGGTCCCGCTTCGCGAGCTCGCAGATCGACAGATAGCGGCGCGCTATCCGTTCCTTGTCGGCTGCGGGGAGCATGCGGACGCGGCGGTGCGCCTCGCGCAACCGCCGCGCCAGTTCGTCGTCTTCTAGACGGTCGTCGGCAGCCATGGCTGCCGACCATTCTCGTATGCCGCCACCTCGTCGGCGTGACGCAGGGTCAGCCCGATGTCGTCGAGGCCTTCCATGAGCCGCCAGCGGGTGTAGTCGTCGATCTCGAAGCCGAGGACCTCATCCGCCCAGCGAACCTGGCGTTCCCGCAGGTCAACGGTGATTTCGAGCTTGGGGTCTGCCTCGACGGCCGACTGCAGGGCCGCCACCTTGTCGCCGGGCAGGACGACCGGCAGCAGGCCCATCTTCGTGGAGTTGTTGCGGAAGATGTCGCCGAACCTGGCGGCGATGACGACGCGGAACCCGTACTGCTGGAGCGCCCAGACCGCGTGTTCGCGCGAGGAGCCGGTGCCGAAGTCGGGACCGGCGACCAGGATCGAGGCGCCGTCGTAGGCGGCGTCGTTGAGGACGAACTCCGGGTCCTCGCGCCAGGCGGCGAACAGGCCCCTCTCGAAGCCGGTGCGGCTGACCTGCTTGAGCCAGACGGCCGGGATGATCTGGTCGGTGTCGACGTTGCTGCGGCGCAGCGGCACCGCCGTACCGGTGTGGGTGGTGAAGGCTTCCATCGATTGTCCTTACGGGTCTACAGGGCTGAAGGTCTGCGGGACGCCCGGCGTCAGAGGTCGGCCGGAGCGGTGAGGCGGCCGGTCACCGCGGTCGCGGCGGCGACCTGCGGCGACACCAGATGGGTGCGGCCGCCCTTGCCCTGGCGACCCTCGAAGTTGCGGTTGGAGGTCGAGGCGCTGCGCTCGCCCGGCTTGAGCGTGTCGGGGTTCATGCCGAGGCACATCGAGCAGCCGGCCTCGCGCCACTCGGCGCCCGCGGCCTTGAACACCTCGTGCAGGCCCTCCTCCTCGGCCTGCACCTTGACCTGCATCGAGCCGGGGACGATGAGCGTGCGGGTCCTCACCTGGCGGCCGCGCAGGATCTCGGCGGCCGAGCGCAGGTCCTCGATGCGGCCGTTGGTGCACGAGCCGACGAACACGGTGTCGACCTCGATCTCGCGCAGCGGCGTGCCCGCGCGCAGGCCCATGTAGTCGAGCGCGCGTTCGGCGGCCGAGCGGGCGACCGGGTCGCCGAAGGAGTCGGGGCTCGGCACGGACTCGGCGAGCGGCAGCCCCTGGCCGGGGTTGGTGCCCCACGTGACGTAGGGGGTCAGCGTCGAGGCGTCGATCTCCACGACCTTGTCGAACACGGCGTCGTCGTCGGTGCGCAGCGACTTCCAGTAGTCGACGGCCTGGTCCCACGCCTCGCCCTGCGGCGCGTGCGGGCGCCCCTTGAGGTAGGCGAACGTGGTCTCGTCCGGCGCGATCATGCCGGCGCGGGCGCCCGCCTCGATGGACATGTTGCACACCGTCATGCGGCCCTCCATGGAGAGCTTGCGCACCGCCTCGCCGCGGTATTCGACGATGTAGCCCTGGCCGCCGCCGGTGCCGATATTGGAGATGATGGCCAGGATCAGGTCCTTGGCGGTGACGCCGGGGGGCAGTTCGCCCGAGACCTCGATGGCCATCGTCTTCGGCCGGTAGGCGGGCAGCGTCTGGGTGGCCAGCACGTGCTCGACCTCGGAGGTGCCGATGCCGAACGCGATGCCGCCGAACGCGCCGTGCGTCGAGGTGTGGGAGTCGCCGCAGACGATCGTCATGCCCGGCTGCGTCAGGCCGAACTGCGGGCCGATGATGTGCACCACGCCCTGACCGGCGTCACCCATCGGGTGGAGCCTGATGCCGAACTCCGCGGCGTTCTTGCGCAGCGTCTCGACCTGCTTCTTGGACACCGGGTCGGCGATCGGGCCGAGCACGGTCGGCACGTTGTGGTCCTCGGTGGCGATCGTGAGATCGGGACGCCGCACCTTCCGGCCGGCGAGACGGAGCCCGTCGAACGCCTGCGGGCTGGTCACCTCGTGGATGAGGTGCAGGTCGATGTAGAGCAGGTCGGGCTCGCCGTCGGCGCGCCTGACGACGTGCTGCTCCCAGACCTTCTCGGCCAGTGTGCGGCCCATGTGATCTTCCTCCTGCTTAGAGCGATGCGGCGCATCGCGGCTCAGTCGCTCGGACCCGGTCTCTTCCCTCGTCGCTCCGGTCGCCCCGCTCCCTGCGCTCTCGGTTCAGAGATCGGCGATCCCTCGCGGGAGAACCTTTGTGACTTGCCTTCTCATATGTCGAGACGGCAGTATCGTCCTATGGACAACTCTAGCGGAGTCGGAGTACTCGACAAGGCAGTTCTTGTACTCAATGCCCTCGAAGCGGGACCCGCTTCACTGGCGCAGCTCGTCCAGGCCACCGGTCTGGCCCGCCCCACGGCCCATCGGCTGGCCGTCGCACTGGAGCACCACCGCATCGTGAGCCGCGACACGCAGGGCCGTTTCGTCCTGGGTCCACGGCTGTCCGAGTTGTCCACCGCGGCCGGCGAGGACCGGCTGCTGGCGGTGGCCTCCCCCGTACTGATGCAGCTCAGAGACCTGACCGGGGAGAGCGCGCAACTTTATCGCCGCCAAGGGGACGAACGCGTCTGCGTGGCGGCGGCGGAGCGGGCCAGCGGCCTGCGCGACACGGTTCCCGTGGGTTCGGCGCTGCCCATGACGGCAGGTTCGGCGGCGCAGATCCTGCTCGCCTGGGAGGAGCCCGACCGGCTGCACCGCGGGCTGCGCGGCGCCAAGTTCACCGCCGCCACGCTCGCGTCCGTACGCCGCAGGGGCTGGGCCCACAGCGTCGGCGAGCGGGAGCAGGGAGTGGCCAGCGTCTCCGCCCCCATAAGGGGCAGCGGAGGCAAGGTGATCGCGGCCGTGTCGGTCTCCGGGCCCATCGAGCGGCTCACGCGAGCCCCCGGCCGGTTGCACGCGGTGCCCGTCATGGCGGCGGCCGAACGCATCACCGAGGCGATGCGCCGCACGTCATGATCGGCGAAACCAGGTATTTCCGGGGCCGACAGCCTCGTGAGCACACTAGCCTGAGTGCGTGACAGATCGCATCGAGGTAGCCGCCACTGAGCTGCGACCCCTGCTCGAAGAGTTCATCATGTGGGCGCGTGCGAACGCGCCCGGAAGCGACCCCGAGCTCGTGGGGCCTGCCGCACTCTGGCACCGTCTCGCCTTCTCGCAGGACCTCGGCACGTGGAAGCGTGCCGACCTGCGTAACCTGCTGCTCGATCGCATGCCCAAGGTCGTTGAGGATCCCGACGCCGCCGCCGACGGGATGCTCTCCGCCGTGGACGCGTACCTCACGTTCCTCTCCCAGACCGGCAGGCTCGCCGAGGGCTCCGACTCCCTCACCGATCTGCAGGCCGAACTCGACGACGTCGAAGACGAGTTCGTCGACCTGATGGAGGAGCTGATCGACGGCGTGGACGACGAGGAGGAGGCCGGCGACCTCGGCGACTTCGAGACATACGCCGACGAGCTGGCCGAACTCGACACGATCAGGCTGCGGCCCGACTCCGAGCTGGCCGCGGCCGCCCGCGAGGCGCCGCTCATCGCCAAGGCGCGCGACCTGGCCGTGTGGGTGGGCTCGGGCCGCCGGGTGGGCGAGGACACCCTGCTCAGCGACGCCGAGGTGGAGGAGGCGCTGGCGGCCGTCGGGCTGCCCAGGCCGGAAACCGAAGGCCCGGTCTCCGAGGCCGTCCCCTATCTGTGGAACATCTGGAACCTGGCCGTCGATCTGGAGTTCCTCGAACCGGGCGAAGGCAACACGGTGACGGTCCAGGACGACACGTCGGAGTGGCCGTTCGACGATGACGACGACGTGCTCGACGCCTGGATGCTCGGGCTGCACTCGGTCGACTACGGCGACCCCGAGCTCGACGACTACGCTCTCACGATGGCGCTGGCGGGCCTGACCCGCGGCCTCCTGGTCAGGCTGCTGCTGGCCGGCGGCTCACGTGACCGCGACGACCTGAGCCACGACCTGGCCGAGACCGTCGCCGACCTCGATGAGCTCGGGTCGGACGCGTGGGAGGCGGCGGGCGACCCGCTGGCACCCGCGATCGACTGGCTGATCGGCTACGGCATGGTCGAGGTCGACGGCAAGATCCTAAGGCTCACGCCGCTCGGCACCGAAGGGATCGTCCACCTGGTCGACGACGCCGGAATCGAGGTCGACGCCCGGCCGGCGATCGAAGCCATGAGCGCCCACGAACTGCTCGCGCTCAGCTCCGAACTGCCCGAAGAAGAGGCCGACGCCGAGTTCGCCGCCTGGATGCGGCTGCGCGAACCCGCCAAAGCGGCCGAAGAGCTGCTGGAGGCGGCGGGCGAGGACGAAAGCGACGCCCTGATCAGGGTGCAGGCCGCCAGCGTGGTCGGCACCCTCGGGGAGGCGGCCGTCCCGGCCTGGCAGGAGGCGCTCAAGCAGCCCACCCTGCGGCCGTACGCGGCCACCCACCTCAGCCAGCTCGAAGTCGAGGGGGCGCCCGAACCGACACAGGACGACACGCACTGGCTCATCCTCGACATGTGGACGATCTCCGCCGGGCTGGGGCGGTCGGAGTTCGTGAGCAGCCTGCAGGACATCGGGCCCGACATGGTCAGCAACCTGCTGGAGGTGATCTGGAAGATTCCGCACGCGCATGTGGAGGAACTGCTGGATCTCATCTCCCAGGTGCATCCCGACAAACAGGTCGCCAAGACCGCCCGGCGCGCCCTGTTCAAAGCCCGCTCCCTGTAACCGCCCGCTGATCGGCACGTTGTGAGTCGCTTGGTGTGATCCGCTCGGCCGCGGCGCCGCACGTGGCTGGGCGATTTCCAGCCTTACGCTGGCGGCGGGCGTCCCCACCCGCCGCACGTGGCCGGCCCCCGTCCAGGGAAACGCTCCTGGGGTTCACGGGGCCGGGTGCCGTGACGTGCGCGCTGTGGGCCGATCGCGTGGAAGTCGCCACCGAAGAGGACACACCGCAGCGGGCAAGTCGGTGACCCGACAACCGGAGGGGGACAGCCGTGGAAATGAGAAACTCCGGGCGGTGGGGCGCCGGAGTTGGTGAGGTAGACGTAGTCCCGACCGGATTCGAACCGGCGCTACCGCCTTGAGAGGGCGGCGTCCTGGGCCACTAGACGACGGGACCTTCGTGCGCTTGTGACAGTGGTAGTCCCGACCGGATTCGAACCGGCGCTACCGCCTTGAGAGGGCGGCGTCCTGGGCCACTAGACGACGGGACCCTGTTCACAAGCTGATGCGCCGGGCTTCCCCGGCGACGCGCGTAACTCTACCGCACCCCGGAGACCACAACCAAACCACTTACGACCCATCAGCCCCTCCCGAGGGGACCGTCGCCTTGAGGCGACGGGTGAATCGGGAGCGGGAGGGCCGTCAAGGCCCGATCGTGCCCTGACCTGTCACATCTGCGCATCACGGATGTCCTTCCCGAGTTTGTCGGCGCGCCAGCCGATATCGTGGTGATGTCGTTACCGAACGTGATGGGGGGTGGGGTGTGCGCAGGTCGTTCACATTCCTGCTGCGCCCCACGGCCCGGCAGGCGGCGGCGCTGGCGGCGTGCCTGGAGGACCACCGCCAGCTCTACAACGTCGCTCTGGAACACCGGCGCACCGCCTACGCCAGGGCGGGGGTGAGTGTCCGGTACGGCGAGCAGTCGGCCGAGCTGAAACACATCCGCGCCGACGACCTGGAGGGTCAGGGGCGTTGGTCGTTCTCCTCCCAGCAGGCCACCCTGCGACGGCTCGACAAGGCGTTCGCCGCGTTCTTCAAGCGGGTCCGCGCGGGTCGCGCGCCGGGTTTCCCGCGGTTCAAGGGGCGTGGCCGGTTCGACACGGTCGAGTGGCCGAAGGACGGTGACGGCTGCCGGTGGGACTCCCAGCCCGAGCACCCGACCGCCACCTACGTGCGGCTCCAGGGGGTCGGGCACGTCCGCGTCCACCGGCACCGGCCCGTGCGCGGCCAGGTGAAGACGATCAGCGTCACGCGCGAGGGCTCCCGCTGGTTCGTGGTCCTGTCGTGCGACGACGTGCCCGCCGAGCCGCTGCCCGCCACGGGGGTGGTGGCCGGGATCGACATGGGTGTGGCCTCGCTCGTCACGACCAGCGACGGACAGCATCTGACCAACCCCCGCCACCTGGCCGCCTCCGCCGGCCGGCTGGCGGACGCGCAGCAGGTGCTGGCCCGCAAGCAACGGGGCTCCAAGCGGCGGCGCAAGGCGGTGGCCCGCGTCACCGCGCTGCACGCCAGGGTGCGCAGGCAACGTCTGGACGGCGCGCACAAGGCCGCGCGCGCCCTGGTGGCCGCCTATGACGTGATCGTGCACGAGGACCTGCGGATCGCGAACATGACCCGCTCGGCGTCCGGCACGATCGAAGCTCCCGGCCGCAACGTCGCTGCCAAGTCCGGCCTCAACCGGAGCATCCTGGACGCGGGCTGGGGGGTGTTCCTGACGATCCTCGCGTACAAGGCTGAAAGCGCCGGTCGCAAGCTGGTCGCGGTGAACCCCGCCGGCACCTCCCGCACCTGCGCCCGATGCGGGCACTGTGCGAAGGAGAACCGCGTCACCCAGGCCGGGTTCGCCTGTACGGCGTGCGGTCATACCGCGCACGCCGACGTCAACGCGGCCAAGAACATTCTCAGGGCAGGGCTTGCCCTTCGCGAACCCGCGGAAGCGGCTTAGCGAGAAGCCGCCTCCTTCAGGGGGGCGGAGGAGTCACCAGATCGGGTCTGTGGTGGCGGACCCAGTCGCCCATCCGGCCGCGCTGCCACTGCGGGTCGAACTCGCCGAGCGGGATGGTCACCTCGGGGCGGCCGGTCGCCGGGTCGACGGGGACGCGGGCCAGCCGGTCGCGCATCCAGCCGGGAATGCGGGGCGGCACCGTACGCAGGCCCCAGCCGATGAGCCCCACCGAGCGCAGCGCCTGGACGCGCACCCGCACCCCACCCGGCCTGCCGGCCCGCCGCGGATTGGCGAGTTGGGTGTCGACGACGTCGATCCTCGTGATGTCGGGCCAGCGGAGGTGCACGCGGAAGCCGAGGGTGTCGGTCAGTTCGACGCCTTCGTCGGTGAAGCGGACGACGGTGCCGGAGCTCATGCGGCGGTGTTTGGCGGCGAGGACGGCGAGCAGCGCGCCGGTGGCGAGCAGGCCGATGGCGGCGCCGAGCGGGGTGCTGCCGGTGAAGATCGCGCCGAGCAGCAGGATGACGACGAAGAAGAGGACGAGGGGCGCGACGAACGGGGCGACGAAGCGGGGGAAACTGCCCGCCTTAATCCGAAATTCCTCCATAAGTCGGACGACGTTACCAAGGCGTGTTGGTCGATTCCTGGTCCGGTCTCATCACGGCCGGCCTGGCTGTCGCGTCCGCGGGTCAACGACTGAGCGACGCGCGGGCCGGGCAGGGGATCCGCCGTCGCGCGCATCTCCCCACCGTGACGTCGCTCGTCGACGGGTCAGTCGTTGAGAAGGCCGCGGCGGTAGGCCTCGGCGACGGCGGAGGCGCGGTCGCGGACGTCAAGTTTGGCGTAGACGTGCAGCAGATGGGTCTTGACGCTGGCCTCGCTGATGAACAGGGCGGCCGCCGCCCCCTTGTTCGTCGCTCCCCCGGCCACCAGCCGCAGCACCTCGAGTTCGCGTTTGCTCAGTTTGCCCCGGGTGGGCCTGCGCAGGTCGCTGGCCAGGCGTCCGGCCGCGGAGGGCGAGATCACGGTCTCGCCCGCGTGGGTGGCGCGGACGGCTCGCGCCAGTTCCTCGGGCGGGGCGTCCTTGAGCAGGTAGCCGCTGGCCCCGGCCTCCATGGCGGGCAGGACGTCGGTGTCGAACGTGGTGAGCACCAGCACCCGCGGCCCGGTGCCGGAGAGCTCGCGGATGGCGCTGACGCCGTCCATGCCGGGCATGCGCAGGTCCATGAGGACGACGTCCGGCCGTAGTTCGGCGGCCAGGCGCACGGCCTGTGCCCCGTCGGACGCCTCGCCGACGACCTCCATGTCGGGCTCGCCCCCGAGGGCCGCGCGCAGGCCGTCGCGCACGATGGGATGGTCGTCGGCTATCAGCAGCCTCAGGAGCATCGTGTTCCCTTTCGGGAGGTGGTCGTCCGCCGTCAACGTGGATCATCCTGCCCCGCGGGAGGGATGGCGGGCACGGAGACGGCGACGGCCGTGCCCTGGCCGGGTTCGGACTCGACGGCCAGGGTGCCGCCCACGCCTCGCACCCGCTGGCGCATGCCGTCCAGCCCGAACCCTTCAGCGGGTTTCTCCGGGTCGAAGCCGGCTCCGTCGTCCCGGACGTCGAGAAGCACGGATTCGTCGGCGTAGGAGAGCGTGAGGGCCGTTCTGGTGGCGCGTGCGTGCTTGGCGACGTTGGCCAGCGCCTCCTGGGCGACGCGGAACAGCGCCGCCTCCACGTCACCGGCCAGGGCGACCGGGGTGCCGGTGACCTCCAGGGCGAGGTCGACGCCGGACGACTCGGACCACGATCGGGCCATGCGGTCGACCGCCTCCGGCAGCCGGGCGTCCTCCAGCGGCTCGGGCCGCAGCGCGCGTACGGACCTGCGGGCCTCGGACAGGCTGCGGCGGGCCAGTTCGGCGGCCTGGTCGAGGTGGTGGCGGGCCGGGCCCTCGGAGACGCGGGCGGCGGTGTGGAGCCGGCCGATCAGCACGACGAGGTCCTGGGCGACCGTGTCGTGGATCTCGCCGGCCATGCGGTGCCGCTCGTCCAGCACGCCCGCGCTCCTGGCCTGGTCGAGCAGGCGGGCGTTCAGTTCGGCGTTCTCCTCCATGGCGGCGCGCAGTCGTTCGACCAGGCGGCGGCGTTTGTCGTGCTCGGCGGAGACGTACCAGCCGGCGATGGCCAGGGGCAGGGCCACGGCGGCGATCACGCTCAGCGAGGAACCGCGGGCGCCGGGACTCGACTGTGCGGCCACGCTGACCACGGCGGTCACCGTCACGCCCAGCATGACCAGCCGCGCGGGCAACATCCCGATGGCGAGCGGATAGCCGACCGAGGCGAACACCATGAACGCCGTGTGCTCGGCGGTCAGCGCCCCGGCGAGGGCGATGAGCACCAGGTAGTGGCCCACGACGAGCGCGCGGTGCGTGTCGCGGCGGGAGTGGAGCCAGGCGATCGGCGCCAGCCACACGGCGGCGGCCGGCACGAGCGCGGGCCATCCGGGCAACCACGCCGGGGCGGGGCCGCCGCCGCCCATGACGGCGGCCGCGATCGCGGAGATCGCGAGCAGTGCGTAGGCGAGCGCCAGATACACCCAGCGTTCGTGCCCGTCGAGCCGGCTCATGGGTCAAGCCTGGCATGGCATCCACCGATCGGTGGATGCCGGGCGTCGACCGCACGTCGAGCCTGGCGGGCGATGCGCGGGCCCGGCACTCTCCGGAAGCATCGTCTCCATGAACAGACCGAGCAGACGAAAGATGTTCCAGTACGCCGCGGTCACGGGCGCGAGTGCCGCCGCCGCGACGGCCTCCGCCTCGATCGCGCCCAAGCGCAAGGAGGTGACCACGTTCGTCTTCGTGACCGGCGCGAACGGCACGGCCACGGCCGATGCCGAGCTGACGATGCGCGGTCACCGTTCCGTGGGCGTGGCCCTGCCCGGCCACGGCCCCGCCGAGCAGTTCACCCGCGCCTACCAGGCGCCGCAGGACCTGAACAAGCTGGCCACGATGCCGTCGCCGGTCGCGGACGTGACGCTGGACGACTACGTCGAGGCGACGGTGAACACGGTCCGCAGGGTCTCCCGGTACGGTCCCGTGATCCTGGTCGGCGGCAGCCTGGGCGGCGCGGCGATCACGAAGGCCGCCGACGAGGTGCCCGACCTGATCGACCGGCTGGTCTACGACACGGCCTACTGCTGCACCGCTCTGAAGTCGCCGGCGGAGTATCTGGAGACTCCGGAGGGCAAGCCGAGCCTGGCGGGCAACCTGGCTGCGGGCGTGATCGCCGACCCCCGGGTGATCAAGGCGATCCGCGTCAACTGGCGCTCGAACGACAAGAAGTTCCTGGACGGCGTCAAGGCGGCCTACATGGCCGACGGGAGCGAGGGTGAGTTTCTCGCCCTGCTCAACTCGCTGCTGCCCGACGAGTCGATGCAGGTGTCGTACGCCGACGCGCGGGGGCGCGAGGACAGGTGGGGGCGGGTGCCGCGGGTGTACATCAGGCACACGCGGGACCGCGTGATCCCGATCGCGCTGCAGGACCGCATGATCAGGGAGGCGGACGCCGCGACGCCGAAGAACAGGTTCAAGGTGTTCACGGTCGACAGCTCGCACGCGCCGACCCCGAAGGCGTATCAGCGGATCACGGAAATTCTGCACCGGCTGGCGAAATAAAAAGGACGCCTCACCGGAGGCGTCCATCAAATGCTGGGGTACCAGGACTCGAACCTAGACTAACTGAACCAGAATCAGTCGTGCTGCCAATTACACCATACCCCACCGGGCGGACCCTCGCGGGCTCGCTTCGGCGATGTCCGAAAGAATAGCCCAGGCAGAGGGGTAAGACCAAAACGAATGGCCAACCCGCCCTCCGCCGCCTGCGCCGCCCGCCCGGTCATGCCAAGCTGAAGGGGACAAAACACCACGTGGAGGAGCCCGAGCGTTGGCCGAGAATCCGTTCTTCGCCCCTAGTGATCTGCCCTACCAACTGCCGCCGTTCGCGGACATCCGCGAGGAGCACTACGTGCCCGCTTTCGAGCGCGGCATGGCCGAGCAGCTGGCCGAGGTCGACGCGATAGCCGACAACCCAGAGCCGCCCACCTTCGACAACACCATCGCCGCACTCGAACGGTCGGGTCAGATCCTCACCCGTGCGGCCACGGCCTTCTCCAGCATCGCGTCCTCCAACTCGACCGACGCCATCATGGAGATCGAGAAGCAGATCTCCCCTCAGCTGACCAGGCACGGCGACGCCATCCGGCTCAACCGGGCGTTGTGGGCGCGCGTCAAGCAGGTCTCGACGGACGACCCGGAGGAGTCCTGGCTGCTGGAGAAGTACCGCGACGACTTCATCAGGGCAGGCGCCGACCTGTCGGAGAGCCAGCAGGACCGGCTGCGCGAGCTCAACGAGGAGCTGTCGAAGCTCAGCACCGAGTTCGCGCAGAGCCTGATGAAGGCGACGACCGAGTCGGCACTGGTCGTGACGGACCGCAAGGAGCTCGACGGCCTCGACGAGGCCAAGATCGAGTCGCTGCGCAAGGACGACGGCACCTACGCCCTGCCGCTGCTGAACTTCACCAACCAGCCGGGCCTCGCCCAGCTCACCAACCGTGACGTACGCCGCAGGCTCTACGAGCTGAGCGTGAACCGGGCGCCGGGCAACTTCGACCGGGCCGCCAGGATGGCGGCGCTGCGCGCCGAGCGGGCGGCGCTGCTGGGTTTCCCCGACCACGCCTCCTACACCGTGGCCGACCAGACCGCCAAGACCGTCGAGGCGGTCGAGGAGATGCTCGGCCAACTCGTCGGCCCCGCCGTGCGCAACGCGCGCAAGGAGGCGGAGGCGCTGGCCGAGCAGGCCGGGTTCCCGATCGAGCCGTGGGACTGGTCCTACTACGCGGAGAAGGTCCGCCAGGCCCGCTACGACTTCGACGGCGCCGCGATGCGGCCCTACTTCGAGCTCGACCGGGTCTACCGCGACGGCATCTTCTTCGCCGCGGGCAAGCTGTACGGGATCACCCTCACCGAGCGGCCCGACCTGAGCGGATACCACCCCGACGTAACCGTCTTCGAGGTGTTCGACGAGGACCGGAGCCGGCTGGGGTTGTTCCTGCTCGACCCGTACGCGAGGGCGGGCAAGCGCGGCGGGGCGTGGATGAACAACCTGGTCGACCAGTCGTTCCTGTTCGGGCAGCTGCCCGTGGTGATGAACAACCTCAACGTCACCAAGCCCTCCTCCGGGCCGACGCTGCTGACGTACGACGAGGTCAACACGGCCTTCCACGAGTTCGGCCACGCGCTGCACGGACTGTTCTCGCAGGTGCGCTTCCCGCGAGTGTCCGGCACGAGTGTGCCCCGCGACTTCGTGGAATATCCGTCGCAGGTCAACGAGATGTGGGTGACCTGGCCGGAGATACTGGCCAACTACGCCAAGCATCACGAGACGGGCGAGCCGATGCCCGCGGAGCTGGTGGAGAAGCTGACCGCCGCGTCCACGTTCAACCAGGGCTTCAAGACCGTCGAATACCTGGCCGCCACGCTGCTCGACTGGGCGTGGCACAAGCTGGCGCCGGGAGAGACGGTCGACGACCCCGAGGCGTTCGAGGCGGCCGCCCTGGAGGCCGCCCGGATCGCCATGCCGCAGATCAGGCCGCGTTACCGTACGAACTACTTCGCGCACATCTTCGCCGGCGGCTACAGCGCCGGCTACTACTCCTACATCTGGAGCGAGGTGCTCGACGCGGAGAGCGTCGAGTGGTTCAAGGAGAACGGCGGGCTCACCAGGACGAACGGCGACCACTTCCGCCGTGAGCTGCTCTCCAGGGGCGGGAGCATCGACCCGCTGACCGCGTTCGGCAACTTCCGGGGCCGCGAGCCGAGCATCCAGCCGCTGCTCGTCCGCCGCGGGCTGGCCTAGAGGCGAGGCGAGGAGCGCAGTGGGCCCGGCCGTCTCCGCGGCCCACTGCGCGCTTGCCCGGCTGCGGCGTCGCGGCCGGTCCGGCCGGTCCGGCCAGTCCGGCCAGTCCGGGCCCTTCGGTCAGGGCCCGACGCCGGGTGATCAGCCGCGCAGGCGGGCCAGCGCCTCGCGCAGACGCTCCTGGGTGCGCTCGCGGCCGAGCACCTCGATCGACTCGAACAGCGGCAGGCCCACGGTGCGGCCCGTGACCGCGACGCGGACGGGGGCCTGGGCCTTGCCCAGCTTGAGCCCCTGGGCCGCGCCCACCTCCTCCAGCGCCTGCTTCAGCGACTCGGGGTCCCAGTTGACCGACTGGAGGCGGTCGAGGTAGCCGGTGAGGATCTCCAGCGGGGAGTTCTTCATCGCCTTGTCCCAGGACGCCTGGTCGAAGACCGGCTCCTCGAGGAAGAGGAAGTCGACGTTCTGCCCGATCTCCGACAACACGGCGATGCGGGTCTGCGCCAGCGCGGCGACCTTGCTGAACAGCTCGCGGTCCCACGACGGGTCGAGGAAGGGCGCGCAGCGCTCCTCGAAGACCTCCAGCGGCAGCGCACGGATGTATTCGCCGTTGAACGCCCGCAACTTCTTCTCGTCGAAGAACGCGTTGGACGGGTTGACGTCCTCCAGCCGGAACAGCTGCACCATCTCCGGCCACGGCATGATCTCCCGGTCGTCCCCCGGGCCCCAGCCGAGCAGCATGAGGTAGTTGACCATGGCCTCGGCGAGGTAGCCCTCACGTCGGTAGTCCTCAAGGGCCACCTTGTCGCGGCGCTTGGAGAGCTTCTTGCGCTGCTCGTTGACGATGACCGGCAGGTGCGCCCAGACCGGCGGGGTCGCGCCGAGCGCGGGCCACAGCAGCTCCTGCCTCGCCGCGTTGGGCAGGTGCTCCTCGCCGCGGGCGACATGGGTGATGGCCTGCGTGATGTCGTCGACGGCGTTGGCCAGCACGTAGAGGGGCGAGCCGTCGCTGCGCGCGATCACGAAGTCTTCCTGGGCCTTGTTGGGGAACTCGACCCTGCCCCTGACGAGGTCGTCGACGACCGTGACGCCCTCGTCGGGGGTGCGGAAGCGCACCGCGCCGGCGGTGAGCCCACGCTCGCGGCAGTGGCCGTCATAGCCCTTGTCCTTGGAGCCCGTGCGCTCCTGGACCTGCTCACGGGTGCAGTCGCAGTGGTAGGCCTTGCCATCGGCCAGCAGCTTGGCCACCGCCTCGCGGTGCTGCGGCTCGTTGGCCGACTGGAAGTAGGGGCCCTCGAACACCGGGTTGGTGCCGTTGATGCCGATCCAGTCGAGCGCCGCGATGATGCCCTCGGTCCACTCGGGCCGGTTGCGGGAGGCGTCGGTGTCCTCGATGCGCAGGACGAACCGCCCCTGGGCGCGTTCGGCGACCGCCCAGTTGAACAGCGCGGCCCGGGCGCTGCCCACATGGAACATGCCGGTAGGGGAAGGAGCGAACCGCACCCGTACGTCAGTCACGGGAGACCACCTTGTTCGTGAGTGTGCCGATGCCTTCGATGCCGACGCTGACCTCGTCGCCGATCTCGAGCGGGCCGACACCCGCCGGGGTGCCGGTCAGGATGATGTCGCCGGGGATCAGGGTCATGACCGCGCTGACGTAGGCCACCAGCGCGGGGATGTCGTGGATGAGCTGGCTGGTGCGCCCGCTCTGCCGGATCTCGCCGTTGACCGTGGTCGTCAGCGCGAGGTCGGCCGCGTCGAGGTCGGTCTGGATCCACGGCCCGAGCGGGCAGAACGTGTCGAAGCTCTTGGCCCTGGTGAACTGCACGTCCTTCTTCTGCAGGTCGCGGGCGGTGACGTCGTTGGCGCACGTGTAGCCGAAGACGACGTCCTTGACCCGCTCGACCGGGACCTCGCGGCAGAGCCTGCCGATCACCACGGCCAGCTCGCCTTCGTAGTCGACGCGGTCGGACAGCGTCGTCGGATAGGCGATGTCCTCGCCGTGGCCGATCACGGAGGTGGACGGCTTCATGAAGATGAGCGGCTCGTCGGGCACCTGGTTGCCCAGCTCAGCCGCGTGCTCGGCGTAGTTTCTGCCGATGGCGACCACCTTGCTCGGCAGCATCGGGGACAGCAGCTTCACCTGGGACAGGGGGAACCGCTCACCGGTGAACTGCACCTGGCCGAACGGGTGACCGGCGACCATGGAGACGAACTCCTCGCCCGGACCGCCTTCGACCACGCCGAACGACACGCCTTCGCCTGTGGAGAACCTCGCTATACGCACCCGACAAGGCTATCGCCGCCGCCGGAGGAGTCCGCCCATCTGCGGTTCCGCCACCAGGCAGAGGCCAGGATTCGCCGTCGAATACCCCAAAAATCCGTTTTGACGGGTATCCGTCGTGCGCTGGGGGTTAGCTGCTCCTGATAGCGACACATCGGAGGGTGACGAGATGGACACGATGTCCAACACAGAGACGGGCGCGGTGCCACGGGCACGAACGCCGGAGGGTGGCCCGGCCACCTCGCTGGTCACCGACAAGGGCACCACGAGCATCGACGACGGCGTGGTCGCCAAGATCGCGGGTCTGGCGGCGCGCGAGGTGTCCGGCGTGCACGCCATGGGCGCGGGCGCGGCACGGGCCCTCGGCAGCATCAAGGGCGTCGTCGGCGGGGACACGAGCGTCTCCCAGGGCGTGTCGGTCGAGGTGGGCGAGCGGCAGGCCGCCGTGGACATGGACCTGGTCGCCGAGTACGGCACCGCGATCCCCGACCTGGCCGCGGCCGTACGGCGCAACGTCATCGCGGCGATCGAACGGATGTGCGGGCTGGAGGTGACCGAGGTCAACATCCGCGTCGACGACGTACACCTGCCCGGCCAGGAGCGGGGCAAGGACCGGGACACGGGCGACCAACGGGACGCGGAGCAGGAACCCAGGGTCCAATGACCACACCGGAGGACGAAAGACCGGGCTTCGTGACCACGTCAGGCCCCGGTGACGACCGTGCCGACGCCGCGCCCGGAGACCCCGGGGACAAGGCCCCGACCGGCGCCCCGACCGGCGCCGAGCCTGAACGCGGAGACACGGCCGGACGCGGAGACACGGCCGCCGCAGAGCCCGGACGCGGGGACACGGCCGGACACGGAAACGCGGCCGGGCGCGGGGAGGCGGCCGGCGACGGAGCGGGGGACGGCGCGGCGCGGGTGATCGCCGAGCGGGTGCGGGCGTGTCCTGGGGTGGCCGGGCTGTCCGGGGGGCCGTTCGGGACGGTGGCCACGTACATGCCGGGCGAGCGGCTCCTGGGGGTGGCGGTGAACGAGCGCGAGGTGCGGATCGCCGTCGTCGCCAGGATGGACCGCCCGCTGCCGGACACCGCCGACGAGGTACGGCGGGCCGTGACGGACCTCGCGGGCGACCGCCGGGTCGACGTGCGCATCGACGACATCGTGGAGGGACCATGAACAACGCCCACTGGCCGACGCTGATCGGCCTGGCCGTCGGCATCATCCTCGGTCTCACGGCGGCGTTCGGCGGGCTGACCGCGTTCCTGCTCGTCCTCGTGCTGGGCGCGGCCGGCTTCGTCGTCGGGCGGATCGTCGAGACGGGCGAGGTGAACCTGTCGAGCCTGTCCACGAGGCGGAGATGACCGACGTCACGCCCGCCGAGGGCGCGGCCACCGTGACGGTGCCCGCGCAGCGCCGCCCTCCGCGGCCGCCGCCGGAGGGGCGGGGCCGTACCGAGGTGGCGGACCAGGTGGTGCTGAAGGTCGCGTGTGTCGCGGCCGAGGAGCTTCCCGAGGTGCACGAGGTACGGGTCAGGTCCGCGCCGTGGAACCGCTCACCGGGTGCGGGGTCGCGGGGCCGTACGTCCGGCGGCCTGGCCCCGGGCCGTTCGTCGGGCGCTGAGGTCCGGGGCGGCAGGGCCACCATCCGCCTGCACGTCGTCGTCGCCTATCCCGCGCCACTGCGCGCCGTGGCGGCCCGGCTGCGCGAGCACGTGAGCCGCCGCGTCGCCGGCCAGACCGGGCTGGAGGTCACCCGCCTCGACGTGATCGTGACGGGCCTCGGCGGCGGTGGGCCCCGATGAGGACCACGCACAACGACGGACCTGGGCGGTGAGCCGGGATGAGCACGCAGGAGATGTGCACCGTACCTCCCGATGACGAGGGAGGCGCGCACCGGGCCGCACCACCGCAGCAGGCCCGCACAGCCGACAGAGCAGCAAACAGGGCCGCCGACAGGGCGGCGGTGCGGGCGTTCCGGCCGCGGCGCAGGATTCCCGCCGTCGTGGCGGGAATCCTGCTCACGGTGCTCGGCCTGCTCGTCGCCGCAGAGACGATCTCCGGGCTGGCCGGCCGTCCGCTGCACCTCGTGCCGTACGACGGGATGCTCGCGTGGGCGTCGGCGACGCTGTGGTCGAACCCGCTGTTCCTGCTCTCCTCGGCCGTGGTGACGGTGCTCGGGCTGGCCCTGCTGGTCACGGCGCTGGTGCCGGGGCGGCCGAGCATGGTGCCCGCGCGCAGCGGCTACCCCGGGCTGATCATCGGGTTGCGGACCAGGACCGTCACCAGGGCCCTCGCGCACGCCGCCGAGGAGGTGCCGGGCGTGCACGCGGCGCGCGCCAGGATGCGCGGGAGCACGGTCGTCGTCACGGCGGCCACGTCCGGGTGGGACCAGGAACGGTTCGGCACGGAGGTGCGCGACGCCGTGCTGACCCGGCTCGCGGCGATGGAGCCCGTGGAGCCGTACCGGGTGGTCGTGAACGTCAAGGAGACCAGGTGAGCGAGAAGATCGGCCGGGGCAACCGGTGGGGGCTGGCGCTGGTGGGGCTGGTGCTGACGGTGCTGGGCGGTCTCGCGCTGGCCCGTGGCCTGGGCGCGTTCGGACCGGCCGGCGAGCCGGTCGTGGACGGCGGCGTGCGCGACTTCTTCGTCCGTACCGGTCCGTGGATCTGGTGGGTGGTCGCGCTCGTGGCGCTCGCCGTCGCGCTGGTGGGGCTGTGGTGGCTGCTCGCGCAGGCGCGCGCGCAGCCGCGCGGCCCGCTGCGCGTCGAGTCGGGGCCGAACGGAGTGACCGAGGTGGCGCCCGGCGCGATGGCGCAGGCGGTGGCCGACGACGTCGCGTCGGGCCCGGCCGTGCTGAGCGCCCACGCCGACGTCGTGGACGAGCGCGACGGCCCCTCCGTACGGCTGCGCGTGGTCGCCGACGAGTCGGCCCCGCTGCGCGACCTCAGCCGGCACCTGTCCACGGTCGTGCTGCGGCACGTACGCGACGCGCTGGAGCGGGATCAGGTGCCGGCGATCGCCCGCGTTAGCCTTGAGCCCTCACCTTCGCCGCACCGGGTGGTGCGCTGACGAGAGGGGTTCTGTGGTGTCCGTCGTGAAGATCAACGTGCTGACCGTGCCCGCCGACATGCGCGCCGAGCTGGAGCAGCGGTTCTCGAAGCGGGCCGGGATGGTGGAGTCGGCCGACGGGTTCGAGTGGTTCGAGCTGCTCAGGCCGGTGGAGGGCACCGAACGTTACCTCGTCTACACCCGCTGGCGCAGCGAGGAGGACTTCCAGAACTGGCAGCAGAGCCAGGCGTTCCAGCGCGGCCACGCCCAGGCGGCGCAGGGGCACGGCCACGGCCAGGGCACCGCGGCGACCGGGTCGGAAGTGTGGTCGTTCGAGGTGGCGGAGAGCACCGGCCCCAAAGGCTGAACGCTCAGGTGTCGAGCGGGTTGCGCGCGATGCGGTCGACGATGCCGTCGCGCACGAACCCGCCGGCGAAGCTCGACGGCTTGCGCGCGCCCTGGTCGGCGATGCACGCGCTGAACTCCTTGGCGATCTCCAGCCGCGGATGGCGTTCGAGCGCCTCGGCGCGCACCCCTTCGGGGATCTCGTCGGTACGCCTGCCCGAGATGTCCATGCCGGTCGAGAGCTCCAGCAGATGCCCCTCGGGGTCGTCCTCCACCGGCACCTCGGCCCACATGTGCCGGATGATCACCTCGGCCGCGCGTTCCCTGCGCTCCGGCGACCAGCCGGCTCCGGCGCAGAAGGCCCAGGCGACGTGCCCGCCCGCCTCCTCGTACGGCACCGTGTGGCTGTCGTACTCGGCGACCAGGCCGATGTCGTGCAGCATGGCCGCCACGTAGAGCAGCTCAGCGTCGAAGGCGATGGAATGCGCCTGCCCGTAGGCGGCGGCGAACAGGTAGGCCCGGATGGAGTGGTTGAGCAGCGAGGGCGTGTGGTAGCGGGTGGCCACTTCGAGCGCGCCACGGCAGGCGGGCGTGTCGGGGATCATCAGGTCGTCGATTCTCACGGCACCAGCATCCCCTGCCCCGGGCCCGGCTCGCCAGCCGGGGCACCGGCGCCACATCGAGCGGCTAACGAATCGGACACTCGGCTTGACCCGGTGATCGACGGAGCGAAAGCATGTGCCGCCCTCGTTGTTATGTCCCGAAAGGACCTGGCGTGCGCCGGTTTGCGTTACCTCTTGCCCTCATGCTCACGGTCAGCGGGTTGACCGGCCCCGCCCGGGCCGCCGACTCCAGCGCCGACTCCAGCGCCGACTCCAGCGCCGACTCCAGCGCCGACTCCAGGGCCGACAAAGTGGCTCGCACGGCCGAGTGCCAAGGCGACTGGCTGCCCGGCACCCCCACGGCCGGCGACGTCATGAAGGGCGAGATCTCGCTGGTCGGCCTGCCGCCGTACAAGCTCGGCAAGAAGATCAACTGGTCGGCCAGCCCGTACCGGAACCGCTCGTGGGAGTACGTGTTCCAGTCGCTGCGCTGGATGGGGACGCTGGTCGTCGAGTACGAGAACACCGGCGAGCGGCACTACCTGGACCGTGCCACCGAGATCACCAAGGACTGGGTGGCGAAGAACAAACGAGGGGCGCGCGGCACGAAGCCGTACGTGTGGAAGGACCACCCGGTCTCCCTGCGCACGCAGCCGCTGCTCTGCCTCAGCCGGCACGTCAGCGCCCGCTGGCTGAAGGACAGCCTGACCGAGCACGCCAAGCTCCTGTCCGACCCCCGGCTGTACAAGAAAGGCCACAACCACGGCATCGACCAGGACATCGCGCTCCTGGGGATCGGCTGCAGGTACGGCCGTACGGACTGGGCGAACCTGGCCTCCCGCCGGCTGACCGGCACCGTGAAGCTCGACGTCGACAGCCAGGGCGCGCTCATGGAGCAGGCCCCCCGCTACGCCGTCTACGTGTACGGCAGGCTGCAGGTCGCGATGACCGGCATGAAGGACTGCAAGCGCAAGGTGCCCGGTGAGATCACCCGGCGGGCCGAGGCGCTGAAGGACTTCATCGCCCACTCGACCATGCCCAACGGCTACATGGTCCCCATCGGCGACGGCAGCGCCGACACCGAGCCGAAGATGGACGCGGGCACGCCGAAGCAGGAGGTGCGGACCTACCGCGCCGGCTACGTGTTCGGCCGCACGGCCTGGGGCGAGAAGGAGTCGGCGTACTACTCGATCCGGTTCGGTCCGGGCATGAAGTTCCACGGCCACGAGGACCACCTGGGCGTGACGTACTACGCGAAGGGGCGCGACATCCTGGTGGACGGCGGCTTCCACTCCTACGAGAAGAGCGCCTACCGCTACTGGACCCTCTCCCCCGAGGCGCACAACGTGCCCACGGTGGCCGGCGGCAAGTTCCGGCCGCGCACGCCGAGCAAGCTCGTCAAGACGTCGTACGGCAAGGGCCGGCAGGCGTTCAGGCTGACCGACAAGGCGTACGGCGCCAGCCGCACCAGGTCGGTGCTCGTGAACCACGGCGATGACCTGATGGCGGTGCTCGACACCGCCTCCGGCGGCAAGAAGGTCAGGAACGTGTGGCGTTTCGACCCGTCGCTGAAGCTGGTCTCGAAGGGCGGCGGCAAGGTGGTGCTGGGCGACGGCGACTTCAAGGTCACGCTGCTGCAGTTGTCGTCGTGCGGCCGGGTCGGCGGGCAGAAGGTGCAGCGTGGGGGCAAGCTGGGCTGGGTGTCGCCGACGTACCTGTCGAAGAAGCGCACGAACGTCGTCGTGTCGCCGTCGGCCAGATCGCTGCTGACGGTGATCGTGCCGGGCACCGACTCGCCGAAGGTGTCGTGTTCCGGCGGCAAGGTCACGGTCGAGGGCGTGTCGTTCCGCTCCGGCCTGCTCTAGCGGCTCGCGCAGGGGGCTTGGCGGCCCCCTACGCCCGTCAGGCCGTCAGCTCGGTCAGCCCGTCAGCTCTCAGGAGGCTTCCCTGCCCGCGCGGAGCAGGCCGTACGTCACCGCCTGCTCCAGTGCCTGCCACGAGGCGTCGATGATGTTCTCCGCCACTCCGACCGTGGCCCACTCGGAGGTCTCGTCGCTGGAGGTGATGAGGACCCGGGTGATGGCGTCGGTGCCGTGGGTGCCTTCGAGGATGCGGACCTTGTAGTCGACCAGCTCCAGCTTCGCCAGCTCGGGGTAGAGCTGCTCCAGGCCCAGGCGCACCGCCTTGTCGAGGGCGTTGACGGGGCCGTTGCCCTCGCCGGTGGCGACGATGCGCTCGCCCTTGGCGTGCAGCTTGACGGTGGCCTCGCTGACCAGCTCGCCGCCCTTCGTGCGCTCGACGATGACGCGCCAGGACTCGACCTCGAAGTGCCGCCTGCGCGAGCCGTGCAGGGTGTCGCGCAGCAGCAGCTCGAACGAGGCGTCGGCGGCCTCGAACGTGAAGCCCTGGGACTCGAGCTCCTTGACCCGTTCGACGAGCGTCTTGGTGGTGTCGGGGGTCAGCTCGTAGCCCAGCTCCCTGCCCTTGAGCTCGACCGAGGCCCGGCCCGCCATGTCGGAGACGAGCATGCGCATGTCGTTGCCGACGGC
Organism: Nonomuraea mesophila; assembly: GCF_004352805.1. Taxonomy (NCBI): domain Bacteria; kingdom Bacillati; phylum Actinomycetota; class Actinomycetes; order Streptosporangiales; family Streptosporangiaceae; genus Nonomuraea; species Nonomuraea mesophila. Next base: position 49,637 of record NZ_SMLD01000004.1, on the reverse strand, counting down.
GGCGGGATCGATGTGCTGGTAGAGGTTGGGGTCGACCTTGATGGCGCTGGCGTGCAGGCCGGCCTTGTGGGCGAAGGCGGACATGCCGACGTAGGGGGCGTGGGAGTTGGGTGTGACGTTGGTGACCTCGGTGATCGCGTGGGCGATGCGGGTCATGTCGGCCAGCGCCTCCCGCGGCACCAGGTCGAAGCCGCGTTTGAGCTGGAGGTTGGCCACCACCGTGAAGAGGTTGGCGTTGCCGGAGCGTTCGCCGTAGCCGTTGGCGCAGCCCTGCACGTGGGTGGCTCCGGCCTTGACCGCGGCCAGGGTGTTGGCGACGGCGCAGCCCGTGTCGTCGTGGCAGTGGATGCCGACGCGGGCGCTGGTCTGGACGGCGTCGTGGACGATCTCGGCCAGCTCGTCGGGGAGCATGCCGCCGTTGGTGTCGCACAGGGCGATGACGTCGGCCCCGGCCTCGGCGGCGGTCCTGATGACCTCCAGCGCGTAGGCTGGATTGGACGTGTAACCGTCGAAAAAGTGCTCGGCGTCGAGGAAGACTCGCTGTCCCTCCGCACGAAGGTGAGAGACCGTGTCGCGGATCATCGCGAGGTTCTCCTGGAGAGTCGTGCGGAGGGCCAGCTCCACGTGCCGGTCGTGGCTCTTGGCGACAAGGGTCACGACCGGCGCGGCGGATTCGCGCAAAGCGGCCACCAAAGGGTCGTCGGCTGCCTTCACACCGGCCCGGCGGGTCGCGCCGAACGCGGCGAGTTGCGCGTGCTTCAGGTCGAGCTCTGTTCGAGCCTGCCTGAAGAACTCTGTGTCCTTGGGGTTGGCGCCCGGCCAGCCCCCTTCGATGAAGCCCACGCCCAGGCCGTCCAGGTGCCGCGCGACGGCGATCTTGTCGGCGACGGTGAGGTTGAGCCCCTCCTGTTGCGCGCCGTCACGCAGCGTCGTGTCGTATACGTGGAAGCGGTCGTCGGCCATGGGTGTTCTCTTCTCTCCGGAAGGCTCGCGCTGGGATGTGGTCTTTCTGGAAAACAAAAAGACCCCTCACGGACGTGAGAGGTCTGCGCGCTGGCGGTGTCCTTAGTCAGCCAGCGCGCCTGCCGATAATGAGCAGACCGTAGAACATGATGCTCACCAGTCTGCCATACGCATTCACCATCCGGCACGCGGGTCTCACCGACTGGACACCCCGTGTCGCTCGGAGGGTCGCTCGGAGGGTCGCTCGGAGGGTCGCTCGGAGGGTCGCTCGGAGGGTCGCTCGGAGGGTCGCTCGGAGGGTCGCTCGGAGGGTCACACGACGACGCCGTCACCGCCGGTGATGGCCCGTTCGAGCGCGGTCGCGTCGAACACCTCGTCGCCCAGCATCCGCCCGTCGAGCAGCACGGTCGGCGTGCCCTGGATGCGCGTTCGCGCCGTCTGCTCCAGGTGTGCCTGCGCGTACGCCTGCGACGTGACGCACTCGTCCACCGCCGCACCCGCCTTCCTGGCCGCCCCGGCCAGTTCCTTGACGGTGAACCCCGAGGCCACGCCGTGCGGCGCGGGCTGCATGGCGTACAGCCGGTTTCTGAAGGCCAGCCAGTTCTCCTCCGGGACGCAGCGAGCGGCCGCGGCGGCGCGGAGGGAGTTGGAGCGCATGGGCTCGTCCCTGAAGATCGTCACCGCATGAAAGACGATCTTCACCTTGCCCTCCCTCGCCAGGCGCTGCAGCGTGCCGTCCACGGCGTCGTGCATCCTCTTGCACACGGGGCAGTCGAAGTCCTCGTACACGTCCAGCACGGGCGCCTGGCTCGACCGGTCCGCCAGCACCATCGACCCGTCCGCCTGCCGCGTCAGCCGTACCTCTCCGGACGACACGCCCGGCTCGGCGAACGCCAGCACCGAGATAACGGCGATCACCGCGCACGCGACCGCCACTGCCACCCATCGCTTCACCATCAGCCACTCCACCTCGTTGATCGCGCAGACCCTACCGGAAACCGAAACAATGGCCGCATGAAGGCATACCTCCTTGACCCTGTTATCGCGCGATACGCATTCGAGCACAGCACGCCGCCCGATCCGCTGCTGGAGAGGCTGGAGAAGGAGTCGGCCGAGGCGACCGGCGAGGACGCGGCGAAGCAGATCTCGCCCGACCAGGGCGGCTTCCTCACCATGATCACTCAGATCGTGGCGCCCACGGTGGCCGTCGAGGTGGGGACGTTCACGGGCTACTCGTCGGTGTGCATCGCCCGCGGGTTGTCCGGCGGGCGGCTGCACTGCTTCGACGTGAGCGAGGAATGGACGTCCATGGCCCGCCGCTACTGGCAGGAGGCCGGCGTCGCCGACCGGGTGACGCTCACCCTCGGGCCCGCCCTGGAGACGCTCGCCGCCTTCGACGAGACGATCGACCTGGCCTTCCTCGACGCCGACAAGGAGAACTACCCGGGCTACTACGATCTGCTCGTCAGCCGCATGCGGCCCGGCGGGCTGCTCATCGCGGACAACACGCTGCGCCGGGGGCACGTCGCCGACCCCGCGCACGACGAGGCCACGACCGTGCACATCCGCCGGTTCAACGACCTGGTGGTCAAGGACCCTCGGGTGACGGTGCACATGCTGCCGGTCGCGGACGGCATGACCATGATCAGGAAGAGATAGCCGTACCACGGAATCGCCGCCCGGCGGGAGCGCCAGGCCTTACGCTTGGTGATCCCGTGACTACAAGAGGACGGCGGCATGGTCAGGCCACTCGACGAGCGTTTCCGTACGGCCCGCGACTTGTTTCCCGAGTGCCGGGTGGAGACGGTCCAGGACCGCATCGTGGTGAACGAGCCCGGCACCTGGCAGCACAACACGATCCTCTTCCGGCTGCTGCTGCAGCTCGTCGGCGCGGCGGCCAGGCGGGGCTGGGAGATCTGGCCCAACATCACCGTCCACCTCGGCGAGCACGCCGACCGGTACGTCCCCGACCTGGCCGTGGTGCCGGCCTCGCCGAGGATGCACGAGGAGCACGCCGTGCACGGCGACGCGACGCTGCTGCTGGCCGACGTCGTCTCGCTCGGCAGCGGCTACGACGACTACTACGTCAAGCCCTGCGGCTACGCCCCCGCGGGGGTGCCGCTCTACCTGCTGATCGACCCCTTCCAGCGCTCGCTCAAGCTCTTCTGCGACCCCTCGCGCGGCGGCTACGCCAGGGAGGTCGTGGTCGCCGCGGGAGAGCCGCTGCCGCTGCCCGCGCCGTGGGGGTTCGCCGTCGACACCGCCCGGCTGATGTGACCCCGGGTGCGCGGCGCCCGGGGGCTCATCCGGTCAGACGATCTTGTGCACCCAGTGGTGGGAGTCGGGGCGGGAGCCGTACTGGATGCCGACCAGCTCGTCGCGCACCCGCAGCGTGACGGGCCCGGGGGCGCCGTCGGCCACCGTCCAGGAGCGGTCGGCGCCCTTGACGGTGCCGACCGGCGTCACCACGGCCGCGGTCCCGCACGCGAACACCTCCGTGAGCTCGCCCGACTCGCAGCCCGCCTGCCACTCGTCGACCGAGACGAGCCGCTCCTCGGTCTCCAGGCCGAGGTCGCCGGCCAGCTGCAGGATCGAGTCACGGGTGATGCCGGGCAGCAGGGTGCCGGTCAGCGCGGGGGTGACGAGCTTGCCGCCGAGGACGAAGAACAGGTTCATCCCGCCCATCTCCTCGACGTACCGGTGCTCGTGGGCGTCGAGCCACACCACCTGGTCGCAGCCGTTCTCCACCGCCTGCCGCTGGGCCACGAACGCGGCCGCGTAGTTGCCGCCGCACTTGGCGAAGCCGGTGCCGCCGGGGGCGGCGCGGGTGTACTCGGTCGAGAGCCAGACCGAGACGGGCTTGAGCCCGCCGGTGAAGTAGGAGGCCGCGGGCGAGGCGATGACCATGTACTTGTAGGTCTTGGACGGGTAGTTGACGCCCAGCCCCGCCTGCGTGGCGATCATGAAGGGCCGCAGGTAGAGGCTGTGCCCCTCGGTCGTCGGCACCCACTCTCTGTCGGTCTGGACGAGCAGCTCCAGCGACTCGACGAACGTCTCCTCGGGCAGCTCGGGCATGGCCATGCGGACCGCGGAGCGGTTGAAGCGGGCCGCGTTCTCGTGGGGGCGGAAGGTCACGATCGAGCCCGTGGCCTGCCGGTAGGCCTTGAGCCCCTCGAACAGCTCCTGGGCGTAGTGGAAGACCGACGTCGCCGGATCGAGGGAGAGCGGCCCGTACGGCATGAGCCGGGCGTCGTGCCAGCCCTGGCCGTCGGTGTAGTCGATGGAGATCATGTGGTCGGTGAAGGTCTGCCCGAAACCGGGGTTCGCCAGTACCTGCTCCCGCTCGGCCGCGGTGCGAGCGTGGTCGGATAGCTGCACGTCGAAGCTGAGCTTCTGAGCGATGGTCATGACGGCGGTCCTTCTCTCTGCGGATCTACGAAACGTGCTGGTGACCGCGGACGGCCGGGGGTGGCCGCGCAGGTGCGGTGTCGAGCGGAGCCGCCCGCGAAGGGGCAGCCCGTACTTCCTATTGTCTCGCCATATGGGATGGCAAGCGGCCGATGGGGTGGTCGGGCCGTTGGCGCACGAAAAAGCGCCTGGCGTTCCGTGTCGGATCGCCAGGCGCTCGCGGGGCTAGGCGGTCCTAGCCGGATACTCGCGCGGTGATGTCGTCGCCGATCTCGTGGGTGCTTCGGCCGCTGCGCCGCTCGGCGATGTCGGCGGCGACCGCCTGCTCGACCCTGGCCGACTCGGCGTGCAGGCCAAGGTGGTCGAGGAGCATGGCGACGGACAGGATGGTCGCCGTCGGGTCGGCCTTGCCCTGCCCGGCGATGTCGGGGGCGCTGCCGTGCACCGGCTCGAACATGCTGGGCGCGGTGCGCTCGGGATTGATGTTGCCGCTGGCCGCCAGGCCGATGCCGCCGGCGATGGCCGCGCCGAGGTCGGTGATGATGTCGCCGAACAGGTTGTCGGTGACGACCACGTCGAACCGCTCGGGCTGGCTGACGAAGAACATAGAGGCCGCGTCGATGTGGGTGTAGTCGGTGGTGACCTCGGGGAACTCTCCGGCCACGCGGTCGACCGTGCGCTGCCACAGGTCGCCGGCGTAGGTGAGCACGTTGGTCTTGTGGACCAGGGTGAGCTTCTTGCGCGGCCGTGACCGCGCCTTCTCGAACGCGTAGCGCACCACGCGCTCGACGCCGTGTGCGGTGTTGAGCGACTCCTGCGTGGCGATCTCGTGGGGCGTGCCGCGGCGCATGACGCCGCCGGTGCCGGCGTAGAGGCCCTCGGTGCCCTCCCGGACGACGATCATGTCGATGTCGTCGGCCGACGAGCCGGCCAGCGGCGTCGGAACCCCCGGGAACAGCTTGACCGGGCGGAGGTTGACGTAGTGGTCGAAGGTGAAGCGCAGGCGCAGCAGCAGGTCGCGCTCGAGGACGCCGGGCGGGACGCTGGGGTCGCCGACCGCGCCGAGCAGGATCGCGTCGTAGCCGCGCAACTCCTCCAGCACCGCGTCGGGCAGGGTCTCACCGGTGCGGTGGTAGCGGGCCGCACCCAGGTCGTAGTGGGTGGGCTCGAGCTTCGTGCCCACGGCCTCCAGGACCTTGAGCCCCTCGGCCACGACCTCGGTGCCGATGCCGTCACCCGGGATGACGGCCAAGCGGATGTTACGCGAGTCCATGGGTGGTCACCTTACCGGCTCGTCTCGACTGACGAACACATCATCTCAGCTTGCGGACGTTTCGACGGCCTGGGGCACGCCGGGGGGACGTCGTGCCCCTGGCCACATCCGGCGCTAGCGGGTGGAACCCTGCGGGGCGCCGCCGTTGTCCCTGCGGTCCAGCGCGGTCTGCAGGGCCTCGGCGGCCTCGTTGTCGTGCTCCTCGGCGCCATTCCAGGCATACATCTCGTACATGTGACTCAACTCACTTCGCGGATACGTTGCGATGGAAAGCCGGACTCCGGTCACGAATCCGGGCGGGTCTGCTCTCGTGGTCCGGGGTGACGGACCGGAGGAAAGGGTCTTAACGGCCGACGCAGCGCCACTCACCGCGGCGAGTCGTCGACCTGCCCTAACAGGCCCCGCCGCGGCAGGTAATAAGTACGAGCACCTGGCGCATCTCCGCCACAGTACCTCAGCCGTCTCGTTGGACGTCCTAGTATCTTGCATGCTGAGACGCGAAAGGCCGCCGCCCCAGCGGGGGGACGGCGGCCTCGTACGAGCGGGGAGTGTCAGTCCTCCAGGTCGACCGAGCGGCCGCTCTCGGCGCCGATTTCGGCGATGATCTGGTCGACCACGTCGGCCGGGATCGCGGTGTCGACGGTCAGCGCGATGAGCGCCTTGCCGCCCTTGACGGACCTGGCGACCTGCATCGAGGCGATGTTGATGCCGTGCTCGCCGAGGAGCCGGCCGACCACGCCCACGATGCCGGGACGGTCGGTGTAGGTGAAGAACGACAGGTGGGCCGTCGGCTCGATCTCCATCTCGTAGCCGTTGACCTCGACGATCTTCGTGATCTGGCGAGGGCCGGAGAGCGTGCCCGACACCGAGACGTGACGGCCGTCGGCCAGCACGCCCCGCACGGTCACCACGTTGCGCCAGTCGGGGCTCTCGGAGCTGGTCACCAGCTCGACGGTCATGCCGCGGTCCTTGGCCAGCAGCGGCGCGTTGACGTAGGTGACCTGCTCCTCGATGACGTCGGAGAACACGCCCTTCAGCGCGGCCAGCTCGATCACGCGCACGTCCTGGGCGGCGATCTCGCCGCGCACCTCGACGTCGAGCTTGGTGGCGACCTCGCCGGCCAGCGCAGTGAACACCCGGCCCAGCTTCTCGGCCAGCGGCAGGCCGGGCTTGACGTCCTCGGCCACGACGCCGCCCTGGACGTTGACGGCGTCGGGCACGAACTCGCCCGCCAGCGCCAGCTTCACGCTCCGCGCGACCTGGGTGCCGGCCTTCTCCTGGGCCTCGTGCGTGGAGGCGCCGAGGTGCGGCGTGGCGACGACCTGGTCGAGCTCGAACAGCGGGCTGTCGGTGCACGGCTCCTTGGCGTACACGTCGAGGCCCGCTCCCGCGACCCGCCCCTCCTTGATGGCCGAGTAGAGGGCGGCCTCGTCGACGATGCCGCCCCGGGCGACGTTGACGATGCGCACGTTGGGCTTGACCTTGTGCAGCTCCTCGTCGCCGATGAGCCCGACCGTCTCCTTCGACTTCGGCAGGTGCACGGTGATGAAGTCGGCCTGCTCGAGCACGTCGTCGAGGGGCAGCAGCTTGACGCCCATCTGCGCGGCCCTGGCCGGCGGCAGGTAGGGGTCGTAGGCGATCAGCTCGACGCCGAACGGCTGCAGGCGCTGGGCCACGAGCTGGCCGATCTTGCCGAGGCCGAGGATGCCGACGACCTTCTCGTCGAGTTCGACACCGGTGTACTTCGACCGCTTCCACTCGCCGTTCTTCAGCGCGGCGTGCGCCTGGGCCGTGTTGCGGGCGCTGGCGAGGATGAGCGCGATGGTCTGCTCGGCGGCGCTGGTGATGTTGGAGGTCGGCGCGTTGACGACCATGACACCGGCCTTGGTGGCCGCCTCGACGTCGACGTTGTCGAGGCCGACGCCGGCGCGGGCGACCACGCGCAGCTTGGGGGCCGCGGCGATGGCCTCGGCGTCGACCTGGGTGGCGGAGCGGACGATCAGCGCGTCCACGCCGGCGAGTGCGGGCAGCAACTGGGAACGGTCGGCGCCGTCGGTGTGGCGGACCTCGAAATCAGCGCCGAGTACGGCGAGGCCGGCCTCGGACAGCTCCTCTGCGACCAGAACGACGGGCTTGTTCACGGGTGTGGATCCTCCGGGACGGGCGGGCTTCGGGGGACTCGTCACACGTCCGGCCCCCGACGGTCCCACAGAGTCTAACGGTCGCTTGTGAACGCGTTCACGAGAGCCCCAGGATGTGGGACAGGGGCGGCCGTACCCACCGAGCGCCAAACTCATCCATATCGCGGCCGTCTTTGTCTTGATCGGGAGATTTATTCGCCATTAGCCTGATAAGCCGTGGCCGACTACCTATGGTTCGTCATATGAGCATCGGGAATCCTGCGCTTGCCGACGTGCTCGCCCAGCATGGCACCCCCCATCGCCTGCTGGGCGCTCTCGCCGACGGTGGAGTCCTGGTGGCGGTACGAACAGATCGCTCGGTCGTCCTGGGGACGACCCAGGCCGGTGACCGGGTCCTGCTCGGTTACACCGGCCCCGCCACCTATGCCAGGCACCGCGGCAGTCATTCCCTGTCGGCGTGTGACGCCGACACGATCCTGGACATCCAGCGCGTCACCGGCGTGCGGGAGATCGTCATCGACGCGGCCGGACCAGCCGCCGCGGCCGTGCCCATCGACGATCTCCAGCGTTTCCTCACCTCGACGCGGAGCGGACCGACGCCCGTGCTGTCGGGGGCGGCGCCCGCCGCCTACGCGACGGGCGCCATGGCCACCGTCTCGCGCGGTGCCGCGCTGGCCCAGGTCGCGCCCCCCTCCCCCCAGGCGCCCTCGTTCCCGTGGGTGCCCGCGCCCAGACCGCACCTGTCGGGGCCCATGCAGCAGGTGGACCCCGGTTACCGGCGGTGCGCGCATCCGATCCTGCCCGCCCTGCGGCAGGCGATCGCGCAACTGCTGATGGACTTCCCGCTCGTGCACCACGTCTGGATCTCCGAGGCGCGCACCGCGTCCGGCGCCCCCGGCATCATGCTGCACGTGAAGGTGCACATGTCCGCCGCGGAGGACGTCGTACGCGACCTGCACCGCCTGGTGCGGGCCCGGCTGCCGCAGTTCGCGGCGTCCGGCGCGCCGATCCTCATGGCCAGGGTGGCCGACACGCGCAGCGAACGCCGGATGATCGAGATCGGCGCCCACGTGGTGTGCGCCGACGTCCGCGACTGACCTCCCCCGGGCGACGGGCCCGCGCGGGCCCGTCGCGCCAGGTTCGGACCGGGCCTACCGAACAACGCTCGGTTCGGCTTCAATGAGGGCATGATCGCACAGGAGGCGAGCGCCTCCACGGTCCCCCGGAGCGTGCGCGTCGGCTACGGGGTGGGCTCGTTCTGCACCGCCACGGTGGGCGCCGTTCCCGGGCTGCTCCTGCTCTACTACATGACGAACTTCCTGGCCGTACCCGCGTGGCTGGCCGGGGTGGTCGTGACCGCGCCCAAGGTCTGGGACCTCGTGCTCAACCCGCTGGTCGGCCGCTGGTCCGACCGGACCAGGTCCCGGCTCGGCCCGCGCAGGCCCTGGATGCTCACCGGCGCCTGCACGCTGCCCGTCGCGTTCTTCCTCGTCTTCGCCGGGCCGCCGCTGACCGGTGTCCCCGCCGCGCTGTACGTCGGGGTGTGCTTCCTGGCCACGGCGACGGCGTACGCGCTGTTCGAGGTGCCGTACAAGGCGATGCCGGGCGAGATGACGCACGACTACCACGAGCGCACCTCGCTGCTCCAGTGGCGGATGATCTTCATCGGGGCGGGCACCGCCATCAGCGGCGTACTGGCCCCCGCCATCGTCACCGGCCAGGGCGAGAACGGCACGCTCGGCAGCTACCGGCTGATGGGCCTCACGATCGCGGCCATCCTGCTGGTCTCGATGCTGGGCTCGTTCTTCGGCACCGCCCGCGCCCCGATGACCGGCGCCCCCGAGCCCGACGGGGGCGGATGGCGCGAGCAGTTCGCCGCGGTCAAGGGCAACGCGCCGTTCCTGTGGATCACGGCGCTGGCCTGCACCCAGATGCTGGCCGTCAGCATGATGCTGGCCGCGGCGCCGTACTTCGCCACCTACACCATCGGCACGCCGGACGCCACGCAGACGTTGTTCGCGGCGCTGGTGGGCCCGATGCTGCTGACGATGCCGCTGTGGGTGCGGCTGTCCAGGCGCTACGACAAGCGCGGCGCGATGGTGCTGGCCGCGCTGATGTTCGGGGGCGGCACCGCGGCGGCCATGGCAACCCCCGTCTTCGGCTCCCTGTACGCGCACGTGATGATCCTCCTCGTCGGCGTGGGCATCGCGGGCGTGCAACTGCTGCTGTTCTCGATGCTGGCGGACGTGATCGCGGTGGACGCGGCGAGGACCGGCAAGCGCAGGGCGGGCGTGCTGACCGGGTTGTGGACGGCCATCGAGAGCGGGGTCAGCTCGTTCGGCGCGCTCATCTTCGGCGTCATCCTGTCGCTCGGCGGCTTCATCGAGTCCGAGCCGAGCAGGCCGGTCGAGCAGCCGGACAGCGCGGTGACGGCGGTGCTCGTGGGGCAGACCACGGTCCCCGCGCTGATCATCCTGGCGTCGGTGGTGGTGACGCTGAGATACCGCCTCACGCCACCCGGCGCGCCGGAGCCGGACGCGCCCGCGTGAACGACCCGGCCGCTGGGCGACGCCGGTGCGCCCGGTCGATGTGGACGGCAGGCATGCGCGCGCAGGACGGTCATCGTCATCGATCCGCGTATTCTGGACACGAGGCGAGGTTCAGGAAGATACTCGCTACATGAGCTCCACGCTTCCACCCTTCCGTGCCTCGGATGGGGAACGCGACCGTGCGATCGACGAGCTCAGAGATCGCGCCGTAGAGGGCCGCATTTCCCACGACACGTTCGTGGGCCGGGTCGACCAGGTGCTCAGGGCGCGCAACCGCGACGAACTCGACGAAGTGGTGGCCGACCTGCCCCGGCGGGCGACGCTGCGCCAGCGGCTGACCGACGCGGTGGCGGCGGTGTCGGAGTTCACCTCCAGGGTGCAGTCGGCGTGGCGGCGGCCCCGGCTGCCCCGGCTGGCGCTGCCCGACGACGAACGGCTGCGTTACGTGGTGGGCAGGGGCTCGGCCTGCGACCTCGTGCTGTCGGACCTGACGGTCTCCCGGGTGCACGCCGAGCTGCGGCGCGAGAGCGACGGGTGGATGCTGGTCGACCTCGGCTCGCTCAACGGCACCCGGCTCAACGGGTGGCGGCTGGTGGGCCCGGCCCGGGTCAGGTCGGGCGACGAGATCGCCTTCGGCGACTGCGGTTTCCTGCTCACGTCCGGCCAGCCGTCCGCCTGACTTCTCCAATCTCCGATAAATACGGAGATTTGCGGATTACAGGTCGGCGGTCCTGCTCCATGCTGCAGGCGATCCCCCAGTCATTTGGAGACCGCATGCGGCGCACCTCAGCATCCCTCGTCGCGGGCACGCTCGTCGCGGCCCTCGCGTGGGCGTCCAGCCCCTCCACCCCGGCCGTCGCGCTCGACCCCTCGGTGGGCGTGGCCGACCTGACCCAGGACCTCAACCAGATCCTCAGCGACTCACGGCTCACGATCGCCAGGGCGGGCGTCGTCGTCAAGAGCGCCGAGAGCGGCGAGGAACTGTACGCCACCGACGCCGGCAAGCTGCTGATCCCGGCGTCCAACACCAAGCTGTTCACCTCGGCCGCCGCGGCCGAGACGCTCGGGCTCGACTACCGCTTCGCCACGAGCGTGCTGAGCACCGGGCGCAAGGCGGGCAAGGTGCTGACCGGCGACCTCGTGCTGCGCGGCACCGGCGACCCGACCATGCTGGCCGAGGACTACGACGCGCTGGCCGCCAAGGTCGCCCGCGCCGGCGTCAAGGTCGTCACCGGCAAGCTCGTGGCCGACGACACCTGGTTCGACGCGCGGCGGCTCGGCAACGACTGGGCCTGGGACGACGAGACCGCCTACTATGCAGCCCCGATCTCGGCCCTGACCGCCTCCCCCGACAAGGACTACGACGCCGGCTCGGTGATCGTCGCGGTGGCGGCGGAGAACGGCAAGGTCAAGGTGACCACGACGCCGGACACCGGCTACCTGAAGATCGTCAACAGGGCGACGGCCGGCTCGGAGACCGACGTGCTCATCGAGCGGCAGCACGGCACCCGCACCGTCGAGATCACCGGCACGGTCGCGGACCCGTACCAGGAGTGGGTGGCCGTCGACGACCCGACCGCCTACGCCTCGTCGTTGTTCCGGGAGTCGCTGACCAGGCACGGGGTCAAGGTGCTCGGCCGTACGGTGACCGGCGCGGCCCCCGAGGGCGCCAGAGAGCTGGCCGCGCACGAGTCGATGACGCTGGGCGAGCTGCTGGTGCCGTTCATGAAGCTGAGCAACAACATCCACGCCGAGATCCTCACCAAGGCCATGGGCCGCAAGGCGGCGGACCAGGGCACGTGGGCGGCCGGGCTGAAGGTCACCACCGACTTCGCCAAGGCCAACGGGGCGCAGGTGATCAACATGCGGGACGGCTCGGGGTTGTCGCGCCGCGACGGCTTCTCCCCTGGCTCGATCGTGCAGTTCCTGTCGGCCGTACGCGGCAAGCCGTGGTTCGACACCTGGTACAAGTCGCTGCCCATCGCGGGCGAGTCCGAGCGTTTCGTCGGCGGCACCCTGCGCAGCCGGATGGCGGGCACCCCCGCCGCGGGCAACGTGCACGCCAAGACGGGCTCGCTGACCGGGGTGACCGCGTTGTCCGGCTATGTCACCAGCGCCGACGGCGAGCCGCTGATCTTCTCGATCATGCTGAACCAGTACCTGTCGGGCTCGCCGAAGGACATCGAGGACAAGATCGCCGTACGGCTCGCCCAGTTCTCGCGTACGAAGGCGAGCGTCGAGCCGGTCGAGCTGCGCGCGACGGACCCGGGACCGGCGGGCGACCTGGAGTGCTCGTGGTTGAAGCCCGCGCAGTGCTGATCGCCGTATGACGGAGGCGGCTCCCTGACGCACAGGGGGCCGCTGCGGTTTACCCGGATACGGGCATTGGATCACGATTCAGCCACTTGGAGCGGTCTTTTCGGGACAAAGCAGACCTTGGAGCGCCAGAATGCGGTTCGACCTTGTGTGCACGGCCGACCCGGAGGAGAGAATGCGCGGACAGCTCAAGGCATGGGCCTGCCTAGGGAGCCTGGTGGCGCTGACCTTCCCCGCACCGGCCGCGCAGGCGGCCACCGGCGCGCAGGCCTGCCGGGTGACCGCGGCCAAGCCGACGGTCTCCAACGGCTTCGTCCGCGGCACGGCCACCAGGTCAGGCTGTTCCGGCAAGGCCCTGCTCCGCGTGCGCGTCGCGGTCGCCGTCTCCGGCCCCGACCAGGTGCTCAAGAGCGGCTCCAAGACCGTCAGGACCGGCTCGATCACCGCGAGAGTGCGCTGCACCAATACCCCGCGCACCTACTACGTGGTCGCGCTCGACGCCAAGGGCCACACGGCTAAGTCACGCACGGCCCGGCTGACCTGCGGCAAGTTCGCATCGGCCGGCGAGGAGGCCCTGGTCAAGCTGACCAACAAGGCGCGGGCCGGCAGCGACTGCAAGCCCCTCACCCACGACCCCAGGCTGCACCTGGCGGCCGAACGCCACTCGGCGGACATGGGAGCCAAGGGGCGGCTCGAGCACACCTCAGGCGGGCGGACGTTCGCCGAGCGCATCAAGGCCGTCAACTTCCCCTACAGCCTGATCGCCGAGAACGTCGCGATGGGCTACCCCGCCGCCGCCACCGTGCTCAAGGACTGGCTGAAGAGCCCAGGCCACCGCAAGAACATCCTCAACTGCTCGTTCACCCACATCGGCGTCGCATACAGCACCAAGGGACAGGCCTGGACCCAGATCTTCGCCACCCGCTGAGGCCACGGGAGCGTCGGGCTTCACCGGCCTCACCCGCCGGTTCCCCACCGCACGCCCACACGCTCCCTTCCGGGCGGGCCCGGCCGCGTCTCCCCCGCACGAAGGACAGCGGCCGGGCCCGCGTCACCCTCCGGTGCCGGGCCGGTCGGAGAAACGGGCCAGCACCAGCGACTCGACGACGCCGACGACCGCGTACGCGAGGATGGACACGGTCGTGACCACCACGATGTCCGCCCACACCTCGTCGTAGCGGAACCCGCCGATCGCCCGCAGGATCTCCGCGCCGATCCCCTCGCCGGTGGCCAGCCACTCGGCGATGAGCGCGCCGATGATCGAGGCCGGCACCGAGATCCTGGCCGAGGCGAAGACCGAGGGCATCGCGGTCGGCACGGCCACCTTGCGCAGGACGGTCATGCGGGTGCCGCCGTAGGCCAGGACCAGGTCGGTGGCCTGTGGCGAGGCGGACCTCAGCCCGAAGACGATGTTCACCAGCGCCGGGAAGAACACCACGATGCCGCCGATGACGGCGACGCCCGGCAGGTCCCTGCCGAAGACCAGCGTGATCAGCGGCGTCATCACCACGAGCGGCACCGAGCGCAGCAACATCGCGACCGGCATGAACGTCTGCTCGACGGTCCTGAACAACACGAACGTCACCGCGACGGCCATCGCCGCGACCATCCCCGAGGTGAAGCCGATGGCGGCGTCCCTGACGGTGATGCCGAGCGCGCCGAAGACGGCCTCGCGGTGTTCCTGCGACGACGTCAGGTATTCCCACACCTGGGGCGGGCGCTTGCCCACGAGCGGGCTGATGCCGAACGCCTCCAGCGCCAGCCACCACGCGGCCACGACGATGACCACACAGGGCGCGAGGGGCCCGACGACCCGCAGGATGGTACGGCCGATCACTGCGCCTCGCCTCTCGACCAGGGGGTGACCACGCGGGCGACGAGCGCGACGGCGGCGTACCCGAGGCCCGCGACCAGCCCGGCGACGAGCGCCAGCCCCCAGGTCCGCGGCACCTGGAACTGCTGCTGGGAGATCATCAGGGAGACGCCGAGCCCCTGGTCGTTGCTGCCTAGGTATTCGCCGATGATCGCGCCGAGCAGCGCGGAGGGCGCGGAGATCTTCAGCCCGGCGAACGTGCTGGGCAGGGCCGAGATGATCTGCACGTACCGCAGCCTGGCCAGGCGGCCGCCGCCGTAGACGGTGACGAGGTCGAGGCCGGCCCTGTCGGCGGAGCGCAGCCCGAGCAGGGCGCCGATGAGCGTGGTGAAGAAGACGGAGATGGCGGCGAGGAACACCACGGTGGCCTCGCCGCCGAAGACCACCAGCACGATGGGGCCGATCGCGAGCAGCGGCACGCAGTAGCTGATCACGGCGAGCTGGGTGGCGACGGCTTCGAGCCGGGGTACGAGCAGCACCAGCAGCGCCACGCCGATGGCCAGCCCGTTGCCCCACAGGAAGCCCTGCGCGGCGGCGGACACGGTGGTGGTGACGTTGGGCCCGTAGAAGGCCCAGCCGTCGTCGCCCATCGAGGCCAGCACCGCCCACGGCGTGGGCACCGCGCCGCCACCGGCGAACACCGTCACGGCCAGCAGCCACCACAACACGACGAGGGCGAGGACGCCGGCCAGCCCCTGCGCCCTTCTCATGAGGCGTGCCCGAACAGCAGGTCGCTGAGGTGGTCATGGAGGGCGTGGAACTCCGGCGTACGCATCATGCCGGGCGTGCGCGGGCGCGGCAGGCCGATCTCCACCAGCTCGACGATGCGGCCGGGACGCGGGCTCATGACGGCGACCACGTCCGACAGGAAGATCGCCTCGCCGATGCCGTGGGTGACCATCAGCGTGGTGGCGGGCTTCTCCGTCCAGATGCGCAGCAGTTCCAGGTTGAGCCGCTGCCTGGTCATGTCGTCCAGGGCGCCGAACGGCTCGTCGAGCAGCAGCACGCTGGGTTTGACGACGAGCGCGCGGGCGATGGAGACGCGCTGGCGCATGCCGCCCGACAACTCGGCGGGCCTGGCCTTCTCGAACCCTTCGAGGCCGACCAGTTTGATCAGGTCGTCGATGACACCGGGCTCGGGCCTGATCCCGGCGACCTCAAGCGGCAGCCGGATGTTCGCGGCGACACTGCGCCAGGCCAGCAGGGCCGCGTCCTGGAAGGCGATGCCGAGGTGGTGGCTCCTGCGCAGCTCCGCGGGGGTCTCGCCGTTCACCCGGATCTCGCCGCCGGTGGGCTCCTCCAGGCCGGCGAGCATGCGCAGCACCGTCGACTTGCCGCACCCGGACGGGCCGAGCAGCGACAGGAACGAGCCTTTCGGCGTACGCAGGTCCACGCCGTCGACGGCGGTCACGCCCTTGCCGAACGTCTTGCTCAGCCCGGTGACGCTGATGCCGGTGCCGGGTCCCTCGACGGGCTCGCTCATGAGAGCTTCTTCAGGCTCGGGTCGGCCTGGTAGACCTCGTCGAGCACGGTCAGGTCGAACAGTTGCTCGGCCTTGATGGTCAGGCCGGCCTTGGCCAGTGATGTGATGTTCTGCTCGATCAGCTCCGGCGTCATCGTGAACAGCCCGTTGGCCTTGACGTCGGGGGTGACGACGAGCTCGTTCTGCATCTTGGCCTCCTCGGTCTGCTCCTTGACGTCGAGGTTCTGGTCCTTGCCGTAGACGGTGGCGGCCAGCTCGGCCGACCTGGCCGGGTCGGCGACGGCGTCCCTCCACCCTTTGATCTCGGCCGTCAGGAACGCCTTGAGCTTGTCGCGCTCGTTGTCGATGGTCTCCTGGGTGACCGTGAACGTCTCGGCGACCAGCGGCAGGCCGGCGTCGGCGAGCAGCAGGTGGGTGGCGTCGTGGCCCTCCATCCTCAGGCGTACGGGGCCGCTGGTGACGAAGCCGACGTAGCCGTCCAGCTGCCCGGAGGTCAGCATCGAGGGGTCGGACTGGAACGGCACCCGCGTCACGCTGCCCTCGTCGATGCCGTTGGCCTTGAGCAGCGCGTTCCAGACCAGCTCGTTGGAGTCCTGGACGCCGATCTTCTTGCCGGGCAGGTCCTTGGCGCTCTCGATCGGGTTCTTGCTCAGGGAGATGATGGCGAACGGGTTCTTCTGGAAGGTCGCGCCGACGATCTTCAGCGGGGCGCCCTGCAGCACGGCGGGAGCGGTGATGGTGGGCGCGGACAGACCCGCCCAGCAGCGCCCGGTGGCCAGTCCCGACTCGACCGAGGTGCCGGATCCGCCGCCCGACAGCAGCTCGACCTGGGAGAACCCGGCCGCCTTGTAGTAGCCCTCGCTGTCGGCGAAGTATTCGCCGGCGAACTCGACGTTCTTCTTCCAGGAGAGCTGGAGCTTGACCGGGCCCAGCCCGTCGCCGGAGGAGGAGCCGGCGGACGAGCCGCCCTCGCCGCAGGCGGCCAGACCGAGCGCCAGACCGGCCAGACCTGTCGTCCGCAGGAACGCGCGACGGTCGAAGGTAGCCATGATTCTCCTTGAGCGGCCGTGAAGGTGCAGGTCAGAGACGTTATCTACCGATTATTACCATCAAGTGACGGTATTTTCGGACTTCTCGGTTGATGGACGGCCGTCGCCCGGCATGGGCGGGAAAACCGCTGGCGGCCCCTGTAGGTCCCTACGAGAGCACGGGATGAGGACCGTAGATCCCTCCAGCGGGCCAGGAGCTCCGGTAGCGTCGGGCGTGAAATGAGACTTGACGGAATCCCCCTTTGGGACGGTACCGAACTTCGCGGCCCTGTCGACCTGAGCTGGGAGCCCGACCGCGTCATCGACGTGAGCCCCGCCGCGCCCCGCCACGACGACCTGTGCGTCATCCCCGGCCTGGTGGACACGCACGTGCACCTGATCGGCCACGCCGGCCCCGGCGACCCGCCCGACTTCGCCACCTGGCCGCTGGTCACCACGCGCGACGAGCAGGTGCTGCACGGCGTGGCCCACGCCCAGCGGGCCATGCGGCACGGCGTCACGACCCTGCGCGACCTGGCCGGCGACGAGGCCCAGGTCGCGCTGCGCCGGGCCTTCGACGCCGGCGTGCTGCAGGGGCCGCGCGTCCAGGTGCACGGCGTCGTGGGCATGACCGCGGGACACAACGACCTGTTCGTGCCGCCCGCCTCACCGCTGCGCAAGCCCACGGCCGACGGGCCCGACGAATGCCGCAAGCTCGTACGCACCTGGGCCAGGGCCGGCATGGACGGCATCAAGCTCACCACCAGCGGCGGCGTGTTGTCGATCGGCGACAGGAACGCCTGGCGCAACTACACCCGCGACGAGATCAGAGCCGTCGTGGACGAGGCCCACGCGCTGGGCATGCCGGTCGCCTCCCACGCCCACTCCGAGGAGGGCATCCGGGTGGCCGTCGAGGAGGGCGTCGACTCGATCGAGCACGGCACCCTCATGAGCACCGACCTGGCCGAGGTCCTGGCCGCCCGCCGCACCCCCGTGGCGCCGACTTTGCTCATCAACGAGGCCATCGCCGAAGGCCGGGTCCCGGTCACCCCGGAGGCCATGGCCAAGGCCGCCGAGTTGGTCGCCGCCCGCGACGTGCTGCTCGCCCAGGCGGCCGCGCTCGGCGTACGGTTCGTGCTGGGCACCGACGCGAACGGCCACCACGTGCAGTTCGGCGACCAGCTCGCCGAGGTCCGTCACATGGCGCGCATCCTCGGCATGGACGCGGCGTCGGCGCTGCGCGCGGCCACCTCCGACGCGGCCGACTCGATCGGCATGCCCGTGGGCCGGATCGCACCCGGGCTGGGCGCCGACCTCATCGTGCTGCGCGGCCGGCCGTGGGAGCGCATCGACGACCTGGCCTCCGGCAACATCGTGGCCGTCGTGTCACGAGGCGCCGTCGTCGCGGGCGCGCTGCCCTGACCGCAGCGCGAGATAGAGGTCCGTACGGTCGCGCATCGACGACATGCGCCGCCCGGTCAGCTCCTCGATCCGCTGCATCCGGTAACGCAGCGTGTTGACGTGCACGTACAGCTCGTCGGCCGTGCGCTGCCACGACCCGCAGGTCTCCAGGAACAGGTCGAGCGTGCGCAGCAGCTCGGAGCCGTGCCGCGCGTCGTAGTCCTCGACGGGCGCGAGCAGGCGGTCGCGGAACGAGCGGCGCACGCCGGCCGGCAGGGAGGCCAGCAGCAGCTCGAAACTGTCGATGTCGGCCACCGACATGATCGACACCGGGCCGGGGCCGCCCCTGGCGGACTCCATGCCACGCCTGGCCGTCTCCAGCGCCTCACCGAGCTGTGACACGCTGGCCACCATCTCGCTGATCCCGGCCGCGATGCTGATCCCGGGGCTCGTTGCCGTGCGCGCACCCGGGCCCAGGACCGTCCCCTGGCTCGTCCCCGTCCGCGCCGCGACCAGGTCGCGCAGCTCGTCGGCCAGGCTCTTGCGTGAGGCCCGGCCGTTGACCAGCACGATCGCCTCACGCGGCGTGCCTCCGACGACCAGATGCCGTCCTTTCCTCGCCAGCCCCTCGTGCAGCAGCTCCGGCAGGTCGTGCTCGGGGCCGCCGGTCCGCGTGACCACCATGGCCGCCGTCGGCAGACCGGGGTCGGCGCCGAGCAGCCGCAGGTGCGCCGAGACCTCGCCGGGCGGGATCTGGCCGAGGACGTCGAGCAGCGTCTGTGCCCTGACCCGCTCGGCCCTGCGCTGTTCGGCGGCGAACCCCTCGACCGTCACCACCTCGGTGATCGCGCCGAACGACTGGTCGGGAGCCGCCAGCAGCAGCGGCAGCCGGCGCAGCTCACACGCCTTGACCAGCTCCCGCGGCAGCTCGCCGAGCACGATGAGGCCCACGACCAGGCCGGCGGCGTCGCTCGCCCACAGCGCGTCGGCGAAGCGCTCGCAGTCGGACGGTTCGGAATACCACACCCCGCTGGTCAGCACGAGGTCGCCGGACCGCAGGTAGCGGCGGGGATCGGGCAGGTCGGTCGGGTAGGCGCGGCGGATCTCGCGGTCGAGTGCGTCCTCGCCTGCCACCAGCCTCAACCGCAGGTCGTCGCGTGCGAGCAGATCCGCCAGCCTCATGAAATCCGATGGTATGCCAGGCCGCACGGACGGCCGGCCTGGGTCTGTACCACGGACGGGAGCGCGGCGGCTCGTCCAGGCAGGGGTTTCCGCACGGAAATGCCCGTGACAGTTCAGAGGTTCGCACGATATCTGCCGGGCCGGGTGGTCCGGTTTACTCGGTGCCATGCGTCCCAAGGCGGAACTCCACCTGCACATCGAAGGCACCCTTGAGCCCGAGCTCGTCGTCGAGCTGGCCAGGCGTAACCGGATCGAGCTGCCGGCTTTCGACGTGTCCGACGTGGAGGCTGTCCGCGCCCGCAACGACTTCGCCGACCTGCGCTCGTTCCTCGACGTCTACTACGACAACCTGGCGGTCCTGCGTACCGAGGAGGACTTCTACGACCTGGCCGCCGCCTACCTGCGGCGGGCCGCCGCACAGGGGGTGCGGCACGCGGAGATCTTCTTCGATCCGCAGGCGCACACGACCCGCGGCGTGGCGCTGGAGGCGGTGTTCGGCGGGTTGTCGGCGGCCCTGCGCGACGGCGAGGTGCCGGCCGCGCTCATCCTGTGTTTCCTGCGCGACCGGGGCGCGGAGGAGGCCGAGCGCACGCTGCGGGCGGCGCTGCCGTTCCGCGAGCAGTTCATCGGGGTGGGCCTGGACTCCGCGGAGGTGGGATATCCGCCGTCGTTGTTCCGGCGGGTCTTCGACATCGCCGCCGCCGAGGGTCTGCACCGGGTGGCGCACGCGGGTGAGGAGGGCGGGCCCGACTACGTGTGGGAGGCGCTCGACGTGCTGGGCGTGGAACGGGTCGACCACGGCATCAGGGCGATGGAGGACCCGCAGCTCGTGGCCAGGTTGCGGGAGGAACGCATCCCGCTGACGGTGTGCCCGCTGTCGAACGTGCGGCTAGGGGTGGTGCCGTCCCTGCGGGACCACATCCTGCCCGCGATGCTGGACGAGGGGCTGGTCGTGACGGTCAACTCCGACGATCCGGCCTACTTCGGCGGCTACGTCGAGGACAACTACGAAGCGTTGCGGCGGGAGCTGGGGTTGACGGGCGAGCAGCTCGACCGGATCGCCGCCGACTCGTTCGCCGCGGCGTTCGCGTACGAGCCGCGGCACGGTGAAGGGGCCCACCCCGCGGGCAGGCCCCTTGGCTTTTAGCCGTTCAGGACCGACGTCAGCTGGTCGAAGCCGAGCATTTGATGTCGTCGCCGCTGCCCCGGCCGAGGATCCCGCTCAGGATGTCGCCGGTGTTGAGGACGAGCAGACCGGTCTGGTCGGCGGAGGACTCGCGGGCGATCGTGTTGTCGTCACCGCAGAAGAAGAAGACGCGCGAGTTGTTGTCGCCGTCGTCGTTCATGGGCATCTGAACCTGGGTCGTCGCCGCGAGCGCGGAGCCGCCGGACAGGAGCAGCCCTCCGACGAGCCCGGCCAGGATGAGCCCTGATCTGTACATGTCTTATCCCCTCTGATACCGATTGACTACTCTCTGTAGCTACCGGGGTGAGATCTGCCCTGCCGCTCTCGGCGACAAACTCCGCCATCTGCGCTCTTGACCGGCACGACACCGGCGCCTGGCGAAGTCAGGCCGGAGATCATCCACCTTGACGATCAGATGTGTTCCAGCGAGAAACCGCCGATGATCTCTTGACCGTTTCAGGACCATGGCGCGCGGCCTCACGGAGCCCCAGACTGGTTGCGTGTCACGGGAGGCGGTCATGACCACAAGCACCGGGTCCGCCACGGCCTCGACCGGCCGGCGTACCGAACTCGACGCCATGCGCGCCCTCGTGGTGGTCGGGCTGGTGTTCTTCCACGCGTCGCTGGTGTTCGACTCGCGCGACGACTTCTACGTCAAGAACGCGGAGACGACCGACATCACGTTTGTCATCGCGGCGCTCTGCGTGATCTGGGCGATGCCGCTGCTCTTCCTGATCGCCGGGCTGGGGGCCTGGCACTCCCTGCGCCGCCGGGGGCCCGGCGGGTTCGCCGTGGAGCGCTTGACCCGGCTGGGCGTGCCGCTGCTGTTCGCCCTGGTCACGATGTTGCCGGTACCGCAGTGGTTGCGGCTGCGGGCCGATCCCGGCTACCACGAGTCCTATCTGGAGTTCCTGCCGAAGTTCTTCGCCGTGCGGCCGGATCCGGGCGACTTCCCGTTCGTCGTCGAGGGGGCGTACTTCGAGACCGGGCATCTGTGGTTCGTGGTGCTGCTGCTGACGTTCTCGCTCGTGCTCGCGCCGCTGGCGCGGTGGGCGCCGCGCGGACGGCTCGTCGCGCTCGCGCGGCCGCGCGGCGCGATCCTGCTGCTCGGCCTGCCGATCGCGGCGATCTGCGCGTTCGCCGGCCTCGATGAGGGGTTCGGGGGCTGGGACCGCTGGGCGTACCTGGTGTTCTTCCTGTACGGCTTCCTGCTCGTGACCGATCCCGGCTTCCGCGCGGCGATGCGGCGCAACCGGTGGATCGCGGCCGTCGCGGGCGCCGTGCTGATGCTGGTGGGGGTGCCGGGGTTCATCGTCGCGGGCGAAGCCCCGGGCGCGGACGCGTTCACGGACCCGACCCCGCTCGCGATCACGATGCGCGCGTTGTACGGCCTGGCCGGATGGTGCTGGGTGGTCGCGATCCTCGGCGCCCTCGACCGCCCGCGCCCCGCCCCGGCCGATCCCACCTCGCCCCCGGACGGACGGGGCAACCGGCTCTCGGCCTACCTGGCGCCCGCCGTGCTGCCGCTCTACATCCTGCACCAGCCGATCGTCGTGGCCGTGGCCTTCCACGTGACCGGCTGGCGGGCGCCGATCCTGGTCGAGTACGTGGTGATCGTGGCCCTGTCGCTGGTGCTGACGGTGGCGGCCTACGACCTGCTGGTACGCAGGACGCGGGTGACGAGGTTCCTGTTCGGGATGCGGGAGCCTACGGGACGGTGAGGACGACCGGGCCGTCGTCGGTGATGGCGACGGTGTGCTCGACGTGCACGCTCCGGCTGCCGTCGCCCGAGCACACCGACCACCCGTCGTCGGCCATGGTGTAGCCGTCGCCGCCGCCGGCCATCAGGCTCGGCTCGATCGCGATGACCAGGCCGGTACGCAGCCGCAGGCCGCGACCACCGCGCGCCTCGTTGGGCACGAACGGCGACTCGTGCATGGCCCGCCCGATGCCGTGGCCGCCGAAGTCGTTCTGCATGCCGTAGCCCGCTCCGCGGCCGACCGTGGACATGGCGTGCCCGATGTCGCCCATCCTGCCGCCGGGCACGGCCGCCTCGATGCCCACGGCCAGCGTCTCCTCGGCCACCCTGATCAGCTTGAGGTCCTCGTCGCGGGGGTGGCCCACGGTGAAGCTGACGGTGCCGTCGGCGTGCCAGCCGTCGACGTACGCCCCGCAGTCGATGCTGATCAGGTCGCCGTCACGCAGCCGGTACGGGGTCGGCAGGCCGTGCAGCATCACGCCGTTGACGGAGGTGCAGATCACTCCGGGATAGGGCGTCGCGCCGAAGGAGGGGTGATAACCGAGGAACGACGCTCCCGCGCCGGCCTCCTCGATGACGGTCCTCGCCACCTCGTCGAGCTGTTTCAGCGTCACCCCGATGCCGGCCCGCTCGCGCACCGCCGCGTGCACGGCGGCCACCACCTTGCCCGCCTCCCGCATCGCGGCTATCTCACCGGCTGACTTGAGCTCGATCACGGCGCCTCCTCATCGATAACTATACCGGTATTATTATCACACCGGGCTGAGGGGTGGCGCCGCGTTGCCCGCGTCAGATCGTGATGACGACCTTTCCCCTGGCGTGCCCTTGTTCGAGATAGCCGACGGCCTCGGGGACGTCACTCAGCGGATAGGTCCGGTCGATGACGGGGGCGATGTCCCGGGATTCGAGCATCCGGCCCAGCAGGACCAGGTCGCCGGCGTTCTCCTTCGTCATGAGCGAGACGAGCTTCTGGCGTACGAACAGAGACGTCACGAGCAGCCTGATGATCCGCCCCAGGACTCCGAACCAGGGGCCGCCGCCGACACCGCTGTTGTGCACGAAGGTGCCGCGCGGGGCAAGCACACGCCTGCAGGCGGCTAACGAACGATTGGCAATGTTGTCGAGTATGAGGTCATATTTCTGCGCGCTTCGGGTGAAATCCTCTTTGGTGTAGTCGATGACGCGGTCCGCGCCGATCGACCGGACCAGCTCGGCGTTCCGCCCGCTGCACACGGCCGTCACCTCGGCGCCGAAGACCTTGGCCAGCTGCACGGCGAACGTCCCCACCCCGCCGGAGGCGCCGTTCACGAGCACCCTGCGCCCGCCGACCTGAGCCTTGTCGCGGACGCCCTGCAGGGCGGTCAGCCCGGCCGTGGGCACCGCCGCCGCCTCCTCGTACGTCAGCCCGGCGGGCTTGCGCGCCACCGGCCCGCCCTCGGGCACCGTGACGTATTCGGCGAACGCCCCCTTGCACACGCCGTAGACCTCGTCGCCGGGCTGGAACCTGGTGACGTCCTTGCCCACCGCCTCGACCTGCCCGGCCAGGTCGAAGCCGAGCACGTGCGCCTTGGGCCGGGTCATCCCGGCCATGGCGCGGAAGATGTACGGCGAGCCGCGCATGAGATGCCAGTCGCCAGGGTTGACCGAGGCCGCGTGCACCCGGATGAGCACCTCATCGTCGCCCACCTCCGGCTTGCCGACCTCCTGCAGCTCAAGCACGTCGGGCGGGCCGTAGGCACGGTAGCGGATGGCCTTCATGGGTCTCCTGTCATGTGTAAGGATTTTCTTACATATGAAAAGACGGTAACATCCGCTTGGCTCGCGGACAAGGCACGCGCCCGTCTTGTTCAGCCGGCCGCTGACTCAGCGCAGAATTCCACCGGGCAGGGTGGCGAGCAGGTCGCCGACCGGGCCGGCCCCAAGGTGAAGCAGGGCCCGGCGCCGCGCTGGTGCCGGACGAACATCCCGTTCGTCCGCCGCCTCACCCAGGCACGTCACTCGTCCGGATCACCCGAGGCCGTGGCCCGGTGGTAGCGGCCGGCGAGTTCACGCACGAGTTCGACGAGTTCCGCCGGCTCCGTCACGGTGAAGTCGACGCCGAGCAGGCCGAGGTGAACGGCGAGTGCCTCGATGCTGTCCGCGCCGGTGTCCAGCAGGCAACGGGTGTCGTCGACCGGCGTGATCACCCCAATGGCGGCGTTGATCCGCTCGGCGAGCCGTTCGGCCGGCACGTGCACGACGACCCGGGCCCGGTGTCGCCAGGCGGCTGACGACACGCCCCGGCGTACCTGGTCGACGGCTTCCTCGGGCAGTTCGCGTGGAGCGAACCGGGGACCCGTCGGGGTGCGCGGTCTGAGCCGATCGACCCGGAACGTACGCCAATCGGCCCTCGCGACGTCGAACGCGACGAGATACCACCGCCGTCCCCAGTTGACCAGCCGGTACGGTTCCACCTCGCGCCGACTCGCCGAGTCGTCGTGGCTTCGGTAGTCGAATCGCAGGCGCTCGTGGCCGCGGCAGGCGGCGGCGAGGACGCTCAGCGTGTCCGCGTCCACCCGTGGGCCCTGGTCGTCCCGGGGTACCGAGACGGCGTACCGCTGGAGGGTGTTGACGCGGTAGCGGAGACGGGCCGGCAGCACCTGCTCCAGTTTCGCCAGCGCGCGCAGCGAGGTCTCCTCGACTCCGGTGATCGTGCCTCCGGCGGCCGTGCGGAGCCCGATCGCCACCGCGACCGCCTCCTCGTCATCGAGCAACAGGGGCGGCAGCGCGGCCCCGGCGCCGAGCCGGTAGCCGCCGACGGCGCCTCGCGTGCCGTGCACCGGGTAGCCGAGGTTTCGCAGGCGTTCCACGTCGTTGCGGACGGTCCGGGTGCTGACCGACAGCCGCTCGGCCAGTTCGGCGCCGGTCCAGTCACGGGGTGTCTGCAGGAGCGAGAGCAGGCGCAGCAGCCGCGCCGAGGTTTCCAACATTTTTCGAGCCTGGACTTTTATTAGGAACGGAGCTTGCCTATTGGGATCCTAGGTTAGGGCCATGACGAACGACAGCACGATCACCCCGTTCCGGATCGAGATCCCCCAGGCCGACCTCGACGATCTCCAGCAGCGGCTGGCCCGGACCCGGTGGGCCGAGGAACTGCCCGCCGGCGAGCCGGCACCGGCCGGCCCGGTGCCGCCCGGCTGGGAGTACGGCGTCCCGGTGGGCTACGTCAAGCAGTTGGTCGAGCGGTGGCGCACGGGGTACGACTGGCGTGTCTGGGAGGCCAAGCTGAACGCGTACCCGCAGTTCACCACAGAGATCGACGGCCAGAACATTCACTTCCTGCACGTGCGGTCGCCGGAGCCGGACGCGACACCGCTGATCCTGACCCACGGCTGGCCGACCTCGGCGGTCGAATGGCTGGCCGTGATCGGCCCGCTCACCGACCCGAAGACCCATGGCGGCGACCCGGCGGACGCGTTCCACCTCGTCATTCCGTCGGTGCCGGGCTTCGCCTTCTCCGGGCCGACCCTGGAACGCGGCTGGGACCGGTACCGGGTGGCCCGGGCCTGGGCCGAGCTGATGCGCCGGCTCGGGTACGACCGCTACGGCGCGGCCGGCAACGACGGCGGATCGCTGATTTCGCCGGAGGTGGGCCGCGCCGACCCTGAGCACGTCTGCGGCGTGCACGTGACGCAGGTCTTCTCATTCCCCTCGGGCGACCCCGCCGAGCTGGACGAGCTCAACGAGGAGGAGCGCGGCAAGCTCGCGTTCGCCGAGTGGTTCACCCAGAACCGGGGCGCCTACGACAAGCTCCACTCCACCGAGCCGCAGAGTCTGGCGCACGCCCTGGCCGACTCCCCGGCCGGCCTCCTGGGCTGGCACGCCCAGCTCCTCGGTGCTTCGCTCGACCCGGACTTCGTGCTCACCAACGTGATGATGTACTGGCTG
Source organism: Nonomuraea mesophila (assembly GCF_004352805.1). Lineage (NCBI taxonomy): Bacteria > Bacillati > Actinomycetota > Actinomycetes > Streptosporangiales > Streptosporangiaceae > Nonomuraea > Nonomuraea mesophila. Next base: position 23,148 of record NZ_SMLD01000004.1, on the reverse strand, counting down.
ACCAACACCGCCGCCTCCGCCGCCCGGTTCTACTACGAGGACGCGGCGACGACCCCCGCTCGGCAGAAGTCCAACGGCAGGGGAACGACCGTGCCCGAGCCGACCACCGTGCCTCTCGGACTGGCCAATTTCGCCTGGGACTACCAGTCGATCCGGACGTTCGCCGACCGCGACCACAAGAACATCATTTCCTGGAACGCCTACGACCGGGGCAGCCACTTCGCCGCGCACGACGCGCCCGACCTCCTCGTCGGCGACCTCCGGCAGTTCTTCCGCAAGGTGCGCTGACACCTCAGCCAACCCACCGCCCTCCTACGAAAGAAACCCCTTATGTATCTCGTCATCGGTGCCACCGCCCACTTCGGACGTCAGACGGTGGAGGAACTGGTCGCCGCGAACGCGCCGGTGCGGGCTCTCACCCGCACTCCGGAGCGGGCCGGACTCCCCGCGCAGGCCGAGGTCGTCCGGGGCGATCTGACCAAGCCCGAGACCCTGCCCAGCGCGCTGGCCGGCGTCGAGACCGTCTTCCTGGTTCCGCAGTACGGGCTGGACTTCGCTCCTCTGCTGGAGGCCGCGGCCCAGGCCGGGGTACGACGGCTGGTGCTGCTGTCCTCAGGTGCGGTCGTCCCGGGCGCGGAGCGGCAGCCCGACGTGATCGCCCAGTATCACCGCGACGTCGAGCGCGCCGTCGAGGCGTCCGGGATCGAGTGGACGTTCCTGCGGCTGCTGTTCCCCGCCATCAATTCGTTGACGTTCGCGATGCAACTCCAGGGCGGTGACGTCATCCGCGCGCCGTACATGGAAGCCGCCTTCAGCGCCGTGCACGAGAGGGACGTGGCCGAGGTGGCCGCGCGGATCCTGGTCGACGGCGGGCACGCGGGACAGGCATACGACCTGACCGGTCCCGAGTCGCTCACCCAGGCGCAACAGGTCCGCATCCTCAGCGAGACGCTGGAGCGTCCGCTCACCGTCGAGGACGTCGACCCGGAACCCGTGCTGCAGCAGATGAGCCGGTTCATGGACCACGAGTTCCTGGCGGCGCTGTTCGGTCTCATGGCGCAGGCGGTCGGCAAGCCCGCGCCGGTCAACGACGTCATCGAACAGGTCACCGGGCACCCCGCGCGCACCTACGCCCAGTGGGCCGCGGACCACCGGACCGACTTCACCACCTGACCTTCTCCCGTCAACGGGGGGCGAGGGCCATGGGACGCGGATGGCCGAAGCGCATGGAGGTTTCGCGGAGCTGACCCGGCCGGCGGGCGGACGTCTCACCCGCCCGCCGGCTCCGGCGAACGTCAGGCCTTCAGCCAGCTCATCATCGGGCGGAGCTTGGCGCCGGTCTTCTCGATCGGGTTCTCGGCCAGCTCGTCGCGCTTGCGGTGGAACTCCTTCTGGCCGCCGTCGAACTCCTCGACGAGCTGGCGGGTGAAGGTGCCGTCCTGGACCTCGGCGAGGATCTGGCGCATCGCCTGGCGGGACTCCTCACCGATGACGCGCGGGCCGCGGGTGTAGCCACCGTATTCGGCGGTGTCGGACACCGACCAGTACATCTTCGACAGGCCGCCCTCGTACATGAGGTCGACGATCAGCTTCATCTCGTGCAGGCACTCGAAGTAGGCGACCTCGGGCTGGTAGCCGGCCTCGATGAGCGTCTCGAAGCCCGCCTTGATCAGCTCGGACACGCCACCGCACAGGACGACCTGCTCGCCGAACAGGTCGGTCTCGGTCTCCTCCTTGAACGTCGTGCGCAGCGCGCCGGCGCGCGTGCCGCCGATGCCCTTGGCATACGACAGCGCGAGGTCGAGCGCCTTGCCGGAGGCGTCCTTCTCCACGGCCACGAGGACCGGCACGCCGCGGCCGGCCTCGAACTGGCGGCGCACGAGGTGGCCGGGGCCCTTGGGCGCGACCATGCAGACGTCGACGCCCTCGGGGGCCTCGATGAGGCCGTAGCGGATGTTCAGGCCGTGCCCGAAGAACAGCGCGTCGCCCTCGACGAGGTTGGGAGCCACGTGGTCGGCGTACAGCTGGCGCTGGATGTGGTCGGGGGCCAGGATCATCGTGAGGTTGGCCTCTTCGACCGCCTCGGACGGCGTGACGACGCGCAGACCGTCGTTCTCCGCCTTCTCGCGGCTCTTGGAGCCCTCGGGCAGGCCGACGCGCACGTCGACGCCGGAGTCACGCAGGGAGAGCGCGTGGGCGTGGCCCTGGCTGCCGTACCCCAGCACGGCCACGTGGCGCCCCTGGATGATCGACAGGTCGGCCTGGTCGTCGTAGTAGATCTCGGTCACGTGCTCAAAACCTTTCAGGCGGTACGGTCCAGTGCCCTGAGGGACCGGTCGGTGATGGAACGGGCGCCGCGGCCGATGGCCACCATGCCCGACTGTACGAGTTCTTTGATGCCGAACGGCTCGAGAACCTTCACGAACGCCTCGAGCTTGTCGGGAGTGCCGGTGACCTCGATGGTCACGGCGTCGGACGCCACGTCGATGCAGCGGGCCCGGAAGAGCTGGACGAGCTCCAGCACGTGGGAGCGGCTCTCGGCGTCGGCCTTGACCTTGATCAGCGTCAGCTCGCGCTGCACGGACTGCGCCGGGTCGAGCTCGACGATCTTGAGCACGTTCACCAGCTTGTTGAGCTGTTTGGTGACCTGCTCGAGAGGCAGCTCCTCGACGTTGACCACGATCGTCATCCGCGAGATGTCGTCGTGCTCGGTCGGCCCGACGGCCAGCGAGTCGATGTTGAAGCCCCGGCGGCTGAACAGCGCCGACACCCGCGCGAGCACGCCCGGCTTGTTCTCGACGAGCACGGAGAGGGTGTGTCTACTCATCCTCGTTCTCCCACTTCGGCGCCATGTCACGGGCGATCTTGATGTCGTCGTTGCTGGTGCCCGCCGCGACCATGGGCCAGACCATGGCGTCCTGGTGGACGACGAAGTCGACCACGACGGGAACGTCGTTGATCTCCATGGCCTTCTCGATCGTCGCGTCGACGTCTTCTGGACGCTCGCAACGCAGACCCACACAACCATAGGCCTCGGCCAGCTTGACGAAGTCCGGGATGCGGCGCGTCGTCTGCAGGTCGGTGTTGGAGTAACGCTCGTCGTAGAACAGCGTCTGCCACTGGCGGACCATGCCGAGATTACCGTTGTTGATGACCGCGATCTTGACCGGCACGCCTTCGAGGGCGCAGGTGGCGAGCTCCTGGTTGGTCATCTGGAAGCAGCCGTCGCCGTCGATGGCCCACACCGTGGCGTCGGGGCGGCCCATCTTCGCGCCCATCGCGGCCGGCACGGCGAAGCCCATGGTGCCGAGACCGCCGGAGTTGATGAACGTGCCCGGCTTCTCGTAGCCGATGAACTGCGAGGCCCACATCTGGTGCTGCCCCACCCCGGCCACGTAGTAGGTGTCGGGGCCGGCGATGGCGCCGAGCCGTTCCATCACGTACTGCGGGGCCAGCGAGCCGTCCTCGAACGTGTCGTAGCCCAGCGGGTAGGTGGCCTTGTAGCCGTCGAGCACCGTCCACCAGTCGGCGTAGTCGCCGCGCTCCTCCGACGCCTGGATCGTGGCGACGAGGTCGCTGATGACCTCCTTGCAGTCGCCCACGATCGGGACGTCGGCGTGGCGGTTCTTCGAGATCTCCGCCGGGTCGATGTCGGCGTGCACGACCTTCGCGCGCGGCGCGAAGGACGACAGCTTGCCGGTCACCCGGTCGTCGAAGCGCACGCCCAGGCCGACGATCAGGTCGGACTGCTGGAGCGCGCCGACGGCCGCGACGCTGCCGTGCATCCCCGGCATCCCCATGTGCTGGGGGTGGCTGTCGGGGAAGGTGCCCCTGGCCATCAGGGTGGTGATGACCGGGATGTTGGTCAGCTCGGCCAGCTGGAGCAGCTCGGCCGACGCGCCCGCCTTGTGCACGCCGCCGCCGACGTACAGCACCGGGCGCCTGGCCTCGGCGATCAGCTTGGCGGCCTCGCGGATCTGCTTGGAGTGGGGCCTGGTGACGGGGCGGTAGCCGGGCAGCTGCATGGCCGGCGGCCAGCTGAAGGTGGTCTCGGCCTGCAGCGCGTCCTTCGAGATGTCGACGAGCACCGGCCCCGGACGGCCGGTCGAGGCGATGTGGAAGGCCTCCATGATCGTACGCGGGATGTCCGCGGGATCGGTGATCAGGAAGTTGTGCTTCGTGATCGGCATGGTGATGCCGGAGATGTCGGCTTCCTGGAACGCGTCGGTGCCGATGGCCGCGCTCGCCACCTGCCCGGTGATCGCCACGATGGGCACCGAGTCCATGTACGCGTCGGCGATCGGCGTCACCAGGTTGGTGGCGCCGGGTCCGCTGGTCGCCATGCAGACCCCGACCCGGCCCGTCGCCTGCGCGTAGCCCTCGGCGGCATGACCGGCGCCCTGCTCGTGGCGTACGAGGACGTGCCGGACCTTGGTCGAGTCGTAGAGAGGATCGTAGGCCGGCAGAATGGCGCCGCCTGGGATCCCGAACACTGTGTCGACTTCCATGTGCTCCAGCGCCCTCACCAGGGACTGCGCACCTGTCATGCGTTCGGTCATCGGCTCGTTCCTTGCGTGGCTACTCGCTTAAGGACATAAAAAAGGCCCCGTCCCACCGAAGGGGTGGGGCTGGGGCGGCGCGCAGGTCGTCGTGCTTCGCTATCGGCCTGCGCGCCAGCGAAGTACTACGAGAATCTCACTGCGAAGCATGGCTTACACGATAGCCGCTCCGAACGCCCCAGTGTCAACTTGGTGGACACATGTCTCAAACGGTGAGACTCGTCCGCATCAGGGAGTCGACGCCCCTGGCCGCCATGGGCCTGGCCACCAGGAAGCCCTGCCCCCGCGTGCAGCCCATCTCCTTCAGCAGCTCCAGCTGCCCGGGACGCTCGATGCCCTCGGCCACCACGATGAGCCCGAGGTCGTGGCCGAGCCGCACGATCGTCCGCGTGAGCAGCGTCAGCGTGTCGTCCTTGCCCAGCCCCGACACGAACGACGGGTCGATCTTGATCATGTCGACGGGCAACTGCCGGAGGAAGGCCAGCGACGCGTAGCCGGTGCCGAAGTCGTCGATGGCCAGGCGCACGCCGAGCGCCCGCAGCTCGGACAGCCGCTTGATGGTCTCCTCGGCGTCCTCGACCAGCATCTCCTCGATCACCTCGAGGGTGAGCGCGGAGGCCGGCAGCCCGCTCTCGGCCAGCGCCTCCTCCACGGTCTCGACGAACCGGGGCGCGGTGATCTGGCGGGCCGACAGGTTGAGCGACAGGCCGATGTCCCACGACTCGGCCCGCCAGGCGGCCACCTCGCGGCACGACTCGCGCAGGATCCACTCGCCCAGCGGCACGATCAGGCCGGTGTCCTCGGCCGGGCCGAGGAACTGCTCGGGCGGCACGAACACCGACCCGCGCCACCACCGCACCAGCGCCTCGACCGCGGTCACCCGCGACGTCGCGAGGTCGACCACCGGCTGGTATTCGATGGCGAACTGCTGCTCGATCAGCGCCCGCTGCAGGTCCGCGGCCAGTTCCAGGCGGCGTACGACGTCGGCGTGCATCTGCGCGGCGAACACCTCGACCCGCCGCCCGCCGAGCTCTTTGGCGCGTGCCATGGCGACGTCGGCGTTGCGGATGAGGTCGCCGGCGGGCATGTCGTCCTCGGTGAAGGCCACGCCCACGCTGGCGGTCAGGGCCACGTCGCGGTCGGCGACGCGGAACGGCTCCTGTGAGACCGCGCGGACCAGCCGCTCGGCCAGGTCGACCGCGAGCTGCGCCTCGCCGCCGGTCTCCACGAGCACCGCGAACTCGTCGCCGCCCCACCGGGCGAGCGTGTCGTCGGCCCGCACGGCGCCGCGCAGCCGCCTGGCGGCCTGGCCGAGGAGGTAGTCGCCGCTGGCGTGACCGACGGAGTCGTTGACCGAGGTGAACCCGTCGAGGTCGAGGAAGATCACCGCGACGTTGGCCCCACCGGTGCCCGGCGTGCGGCCCGAGAGCACCTCACGGGTGCGCTCCTCGAAGTAGGCGCGATTGGGCAGCCCGGTGATGCCGTCGTGGAAGGTGAGGTGGGCGACCTGGTTGCGCAGGGCCTCCTCGTCGCTGACGTCTCTGGTGGTCACCAGCATCAGCTCGTCGCCGCGTACGTGGCGGGTGGCCACCGACTCGGTGGGACGCCAGGTGCCGTCGGCGGCCCGCACCCGGCACGCGATCAGGCAGGCGCCCGGCGAGGCGCCCTCCTCGTCGAGGTGCATGGCCCGCATCGCGACCTGGATGCCGGGCACGTCCTCCGGGTGGATGTAGTCGAAGATCGACCCGCCCACCAGCTGGCCGGGGCGGTAGCCGTAGGTGGCCTCGACCCCGGCGCCGATCTCACGCACCACGCCCTCGTAGTCGCAGAGCAGCACCACGTCGCCGGTGCTCTCCGCCAGCTCCCTGAGCTGCCGCTCGCCGAGCTTGACCAGGCCGCGCAGGCGCAGGTTGGTCGCCGACACCACGAACAGGCGTACGAGCAGGAGCAGCACGACGGAGACCGCGACCACCACGACGCCGGTGATCGGCGGCCCTTTCGGCCCGCCGGCCAGGTGCGCGAGCAGCGTGCAGGCCGCGACGGCGACCAGTGCCAGCGGCACCACGCCGATGACGCCGGCCACGGCGGAACCGCCCGCCTGCCTGCCCTGCGGCCCCCACGGGACGGCGGCCAGCAGCAGGAAGGCGACCGGCGCGAGCATGACGCTCCACAGCGGCGCCTCGCCGCCGTCGAGCCGCGCGATCCCGACCGCGAGGCCGGCCACCGTCATGGCGGCGAGCACGCCGACGCCGGCCAGCCCGAGCAGCCATGAGCCGGCCTTGCTGGTGAGCACGGACGGGATCACGGCGAACGTGACCAGCAGCGCGATCATCGGCGGCAACATCACGAAGGTGAAGGCCGCGGGGTCGGCGGCGTTGGCGTAGACATGCCGGAGCGCCACCACCCAGCCGATGAGGAAAAGCGAGGCGGCGCACAGGTAGGCATCGGTGACCTGCCGCAAAACGGCCCTGGCCGGGAACGTGCGGTCGGCGGCGATCAGGGCGCCACCGGCCGTGACTCCGGCGCCGAGCAGCACGAACATGTCGGCGAAGCTGACCACGAAGCTTTCGGCGAAGGGACGCAGCGCCACGCCGGCGGCCCAGATGACGGCACCGCCGCCCATCCAGCGCGCGCCCATCGCCATGGGCCGCGGCACGGCCGGCTTCACCGAGGCCATCAGCAGGGCGCCGGCGGCGGCGAGCGCCGCGAGCCCTCCCGCGACCGCGCCGGTGAGCAAGGCCTGACCGCCTGCGAGGAGCGCGGCGGCGAACGCCACCACACCGACCGCCGCCGCCGCGGTCAGCGGCACCCTTGGATCACGCCAGCGGATCACAGTCGTTGCCCATCCCGTCTCGTGCTCTGCACCCATGACCGCCGAAGCCCGGCGGACACTTCGCCAGTGTGTGCGGTTGTGAGTGCGCGGGTGGTGACAACGCCGATGTCGTCACCGATCTGATAACCACACGGACCGATTGCTGCCAAGAGCGCCTTGACAGTGAGTCAGGAACTCTCTGCAAACGTAACGGTACGCACCCCAGGTCACGGACCAGCCACGTTCCGGAATCCTCTCAGTACGTGTCGGTTATGACATTGACCAGCGGTTCACCTGCGAGATAGTGCTCCAGCTGGGCCCGGATGAGCCGGAGCACGCGCCGCTCCGACGCGGGAGTGCTGCCCGCGACGTGCGGGGTGATCAGCACGCCTGGCGCGCTCCAAAGAGGATGACCCTCCGGCAGCGGCTCCGGCGCCGTCACGTCGAGAGCGGCGCGCAGCCTGCCCGTCTTCAGCTCGGCGATCAGGGCATCGGTGTCCACGATCCCGCCGCGGGCGGCGTTGACGAGCACGGCGCCGTCCTTCATGCCGGCCAGGAACGCGGCGTCCACCATGCCGGCCGTGTCTGCCGTGGCGGGCACGAGCAGCACCACGACGTCCGCCGCCGGCAGCAGCGCGGGCAGGTCGGCCATGCCGTGCACGCCGTCGCGGGCGGTCCTCGCCACGCGTACGACCTCCACCTCGAACCCGGCGAGCCGCCGCTCCAGCGCCGCCCCGATGGAGCCGTAACCGACGATGAGCACGGTCGAGTCGGCGAGGACGCCGGTGTGGCGGTAGGTCCACTCGCCCCTGCGCTGCGCGTCCACGAACGCGGGGAACTCCCGCAGCACCGCCACCATCGCCCCGACCGCCCACTCCGCGGTGCCCGCGTCGTGCACACCGCGCGCGTTGCACAACGTCACGCCCTCGGGGATGTGCGGACGGTACGGCTCCACCCCCGCGGTCACGGTCTGCACGAGCCGCAACGAGGTCATCCGCGCCATCGTCCCCCGCACGTCGGGCACGGTCACCAGCGGCGGGATCCAGACCTCGACCTCCTCGACGCCCTGCGGCATCGGGGTCGTGCTGTTGTACACCGCGCAGTCGACCCCTGGCAGGTCGGAAAGGACATCAGCCGCCGATTCGGACGGAACCCAGGTCTTCATGCGCAGAACCTTACGACTCCCGGGGAAGTATGGAGCACATGAGGATGCACATGAGGAAGCTCTGCGCGGTCCTGGCGCTGTCCGTGCTGCCGGCGGGACTGGCCGGCTGCTCCACCGCCGGGGGCGAGGTGCGGCCGACGGCCGCGGTGTCGGCGGCGGGGCCGGCCGCGGACCCGACGGACGTGGCCACGGGGCTGGCCGTGCCGTGGGCGATCGCGTTCCTGCCCGGCGGCGGTGCCCTGGTCACCGAGCGCGACACCGCGAGGCTGCTGCGGGTCGCCCAGAACGGCCAGGTGAGCGAGCTCGCCACGATCGAGGGCGTGGTGCCGGACGGCGAGGGCGGCCTGATGGGCGTCGCGGTCAAGGACCAGCACGTCTTCCTCTACTACACCGCCGCCGAGGACAACCGGATCGTCCGCTACCGGCTGGCCGGCGACACGCTCGGCGACCGGCGGGTGATCGTCGAGGGCATCCCCAAGGGCAGCAACCACAACGGCGGCAGGCTGGCGTTCGGCCCCGACGGCCACCTGTACGCCTCCACCGGCGAGACCGGCGACCGCGACCTGGCCCAGCAGCGCGACTCCCTGGCGGGCAAGATCCTGCGCATGACCGCGGACGGCGTGCCCGCCCCCGGCAACCCGTTCGGCACGCTCGTCTACAGCTACGGCCACCGCAACGTCCAAGGTCTGGCGTGGGACGACTCGGGCCGCCTGTACGCCTCCGAGTTCGGCGCCAACACCTACGACGAGATCAACCTGATCGAGCCGGGCGCCAACTACGGCTGGCCGGAGGTCGAGGGCAGGGGCGACGACGAGCGGTTCGTGAACCCGATCGTCACCTGGTCCACCGACGAGGCCTCACCCTCCGGCCTGGCGTACGCCGGGGGCTCGCTCTGGGCGGGAGCCCTGCGCGGGCAGCGCCTGTGGCAGGTGCCGCTCGGCTCCGACGGCGCCGCGGGCCGCCCGGTCGCGCACTTCGCCGACCGCTACGGCCGCCTCCGCGCGGTCACCGCCGCCCCTGACGGGACCCTGTGGGTGGGCACCAGCAACAAGGACGGCAGGGGCTCACCCAGGGAGGGCGACGATCGCATCCTGTCCGTGCCCACCTCGTGACCGGTTCAGGAGGCGGTGCACGTGGTCTGGGGCTGCGGACGGTACTTGGTGGTCAGCTTGTCGTCCTTCTTGACCACGCGGCCGTCCTTGTGGAACACCCGCATGACGTCGATGGTGAACCCCTGGGCGCCCGTCGTCGGCAGGCAGCCGGGCGCGTTGCTGGTCTCCCGGCGGAACTGGGTGAAGTCCCGCCGCTCCGACTCGACCGCCTCGATCTTGTCGTACCGCTTGACGCCCCAGAGCGCCACCGTCACCGACGTCTGCGTGGACGCGGTCTTGATCAGCACGCCGTTGTCCGAGTCGTTGCGCCACTTCAGGTCGGTCTCGGGGTAGAGCAGCGCGACGTCGCGCCCGGCCGGGAACTGGTCGGTGTAGTAGTCCATCGGCTTGTGCTCGACGTCCTCCAGCCCGCTGAAGTACGCCGCGTTGTACATCGTCGTGGCGAACTGCGAGACCCCGCCGCCGACGATGTTGACCAGGCGCCCGCCGACGGTCTCCGCGGCCTCGGCGTAGCCGTCCTCGACGGTGCGCTCGCCCACCACGTCGTTGATCGAGAAGGTCTCCCCCGGCTTGACGATGTGGCCGTCGAGCTCCTCCGCCATCCGCTGGATGTTCTTGGCGCGCGGCTGGCAGCAGGCGAAGTTCGTGGTGAAGGTGGCCAGGGTCTCCTTGATGCCGAGGCCGCGGATCTCCGAGGTCGCGACCTCGGGGGCGACCGTGCCCAGGCGGACGGGGATCGTGCGCTCGCCGCCCTCGGCGAACACCTTCTCGGCGTCCCTGGCCAGCAGCTTGTCGTTCACGCCTCGGCCGGTGCGGGCGGGCACCAGGACCGCTTTGCCGTTCACGATCTCGTACGTGGCGTCGCGCGGCTGCTGGGCGGCGGAGACCAGGTCGCTCTCCACGTCGGCGAGCACCGCCTTGGCGTCGAACTGCGGCGCGAGCCCGCCGCTGCCGTCGGAGGCGAAGGACAGGTTGGCCGCGATCGCGGCGGGCGGGACCTGCGCCTGCTTGCCGTCGAGGGTGAGCGTGATGGGAGCGGCGACGGCCCGCTTGGCTTTCGTCAGGGCTGCCCTGACGGCCCCAGGGGTGGTGACGGGCTTGGACGGCCGCAGAGTGAGCACGACGGCGCCGCCGCCCCGCAGGAAGGCGTCGCCGATCCGCTTCACGGCGTCGTCCCTGTCGAGCAGCACGCCGTCCTCCGGCTGGCGGGCCCTCGGCGTCAGCCCGGAGAAGGCCACCCGGCCCTCCTGAGCGCGCTTGTCGACGGACTCGGCCAGGCCCTCGACGGTCCTGGTGAGCTGCGAGGTGTCGATGTTGATCTTCGGTTCGAGGTCGGTGGTGCCGGTCAGGCCGCGCCACACCTCCTGCGGGCTGGGAAAGCCGCTGGGCGCCTGGCCGATCGTGCCGACCACGTCGAGCTCCAGCCCGGCCTCGTCGGGCTGGATGGTGTCCTTCTTGCCGCCGATGTCGGCGATGACCGGCTTGCTCAGCTGGGTGGCGAGCTCGGTGCGCAGCTTGTCGGCCGCCTGGGTGACGGTCAGCCCGCCGATGTCGACCCCCGACACGCGGGTGCCGCGCAGCACGCTGCCGGACATGAGCACGGCGGGCACGACGTACGACAGCACGCCGATCACCAGGAGGAGCGTGAGCAGGCCGGGCAGGAGCCGCCGCCGTCGCGGTTCGGGCTCGAAGGCGGGCGGGCTCTCGCGCGGGCTCTGGCCGCCGAACGCGGGAGCGGGCGAGCCTGAGTCCTTGCCCGCCATCGGCCACGGCTGCGCCGGTGGCGGCGCCGGGGGCAGTGCGCCGTTCGAAGGACCGCCCGCGGCGCTCGGGGCTTGGGCCGGCCGGGACTCCTGACGTTCCGGCGGTCCGAAGATGTCCCGGGAGACTCCCGGGGGCAGGCCTTCGATCCGCGGCTTCTTGGAGACGCTCGACGTGGGCAGTGGCACCGAGGCGAACGGGTCGGTCGGTGATTCGATCGGTCCGGCGTTTCGCACGCCTCAATCTCCTCCCGGTCCGCAGCCAAGTCTCAGGCAACAGTAAGGCACGCGGATCGGCATATGTCACGGGAAATGACTACGGAAGTGTGTCAACCTAGCCACCGGTAGCGATGTTCCGGACGACCGGCCGTGCCGTAACGCGGCCGGAGTTCGGTCTTCCCCGCCGCGCACAGGTATTCGAGATAGCGGCGGGCACTCACCCGTGACAGGCCCGTGAGCTGGGCGGCCTCGGTCGCCGACAGGTCGCGGCCGGCCTCCCGCAGGCTGTCGGCGACCAGCGCGCACGTCGCCGGGGACAGCCCCTTCGGCATGGGGGCCGTCGTCATGGGGGTGCCGAAGAGCCGGTCGACGTCGTCCTGGCGCGCTTGCGGGCCGATGGCGGTGATGCGGCTGCGGGTGTCGGCGTACTGCTGGAGGCGCTCGGTCAGCGCGGCGGCGGTGAACGGCTTGATCAGATAGTTGACCGCGCCGCCGCGCATCGCCTCCTTGACCGTGGGCACGTCACGGGCCGCGCTGATCATGAGGACGTCCACGTCGTTGAGCACCTTGAGCACCTCAAGCCCGGACATGTCGGGCAGGTAGATGTCGAGCAGCACCAGATCGGGCCGGAGCTCCGCCGCCGCGGCCAGCGCGCCGGCCCCGGTGTGGGCCACGGAGACCACGCTGAACCCCGGTACGCGGGAGACGTAGCCGCTGTGGATCCGCGCGACCATGAAGTCGTCGTCCACCACGAGCACCCTGATGTCGTTCACGACCCGACCCTCGCCCGCTCCGCCACCGGAAGGAGGGCGGTGAAGACGGCGCCGCCCGAGTTGCCCACCCGCACCCAGCCTCCTCTGCGCAGGCACGCCTGCCGGGTCAGCGCCAGGCCGAGGCCGCGCGGCCCCGACCGGGCGGCCTTGGTCGTGAAGCCCTCCCTGAAGACCTCCTCCACCAGGTCGGGGGCGATGCCAGGGCCGGAGTCGCCGACGCGCACCCGCAGACCGGCGTGATCGGCCTGCACCGACACCTCGATCGTGCCCCCGGCGCCGTCGAGGGCGTCGATGGCGTTGGCGACCAGGTTGCCCACCACCAGCACCGCGTCCTGCGGGTCGCCGATCAGGCCGGCCGGCACGGACGAGTCGTCCGACAACACCAGCGTGGCGCCCCGCTCGGCCGCCGCCGCGGACTTGGCCAGCAACAGTGCGGCCAGGGTCGGGTCCTGGACGCGCTCGCGCAGGTCGGCCGCGTAGGCGCCGCCGGTGGTGCGGGTGATGAAGCCGATCGCCGCGTCGAACTCGCCCAGCTCCAGCAGGCCGACGACGGTGTGCATGCGGTTGGCGAACTCGTGCGCCTGCGCCCGCAGCGCCTCCGTCGCGCTGCTGGCGTCGTCGAGCTCGCGCGCCAGATGGACGAGCTCGGTGCGGTCGCGCAGGGTCACCACCCAGCCGCTGTGCCGGCCGCGTACGGACACCGGGGTGCGGTTGAGCACCAGCACGCGCTCGCCGTGCAGCACGACGCGGTCCTCGCCCGGGTCGGCGCCCCCGAGCACGTCGCGCATGCGCTCGGAGACCGGCATCTCGGTCAGGTCGGCGCCCACGTCGCCCAGCAGTTCGCGGGCGGCGTCGTTGACCAGCGTGACGCGCCCGTCGAGGTCGAGCGCCAGCACGCCCTCCTTGACGCCGTGCAGCACGCCCTCGCGCTGCTCCAGCAGGGTGGCGATCTCCCGCGGCTCCAGGCCGAACGTCTGCCGGCGCACCCGCGCGGTGATCAGCGCCGCCAGCGCGAGCCCGGCCAGCAGTACGGCGAGCGCCGTCCAGACCAGCGGCGGGAGCGCGTCGACGACCTCGCTGATGACCGTGGTCTCCAGCACGCCGACCGAGACCAGGCCGATGATTTCGCCGTATTCGTCACGGATGGGCGTCTTGCCCCTGACCGTGGTGCCGATCGTGCCGGTCTCCTTGCCGACCCAGCTGCGGCCCGTCCTGAGCACCGTGCTGCCGTCGGTGGACAGCTGCTTGCCGATCAACGAGGCGTTGGGATGGGCGTAACGTTTCTGGTCGGTGTTGGCGATCACCACGTAGTCGGCGCCGGTCTCCTGCTGGACGCTCATCGCCAGCGGCTGCAGCACCGCCTCCGGGTCGCTGCGCCCGAACGCCTCCCGGACCTGCGGAAGCGCGGCCACCGACTGCGCGATCGCCAGTGCCCGCTGCTGGTGGAGCGAGGCCAGTTGGTCACGCGTGTGCTCGGCCCACACGCCCGCGGTGCCTCCGACGGCGAGCAGCACGATCACCATCTGGAGCACGAACAGCTGGGTCCCGAGTGAGGCCTCACGAACCCGTCTCACGGGCACATGGAAACAAATCGAGGTCACGGCCAGGTCGCGGGGACGCCGCGGGAACCCGCGACCAATACGACCACTATGACGGCAACCGCGCAAAGGCTCGACTCCGCAGGGTAGGGGCTTCACGATCCGGGTTTCGTAACCGTGCAAACCCTTTCCTGGAGTGATCATGCGCTTGCGCGTATTCGCCGCCCTCGCGGCACTCTCCCTAGGTGCGCTGACCGGCTGTGGCGAGACGACGGGCACCTCGGCCGCCTCGCCGCTGCGGATCATGGCCCCGGCCGCGCCCGGCGGTGGCTGGGACCAGACCTCCCGCATCGCCGAACAGGCCATCAAGGCCGCCGACCCGCAGCGCAAGGTCGAGGTGTACAACGTTCCCGGCGCCGGAGGCACGATCGGCCTGGCCCAGCTCGCCGGCGAGAAGGGCAACGGCAACCTGCTGATGACCATGGGCCTGGTCATGGTGGGCGCCATCGAGCAGAACAAGTCGAAGGTCACGCTGGCGGAGACCACGCCCATCGCCAAGCTGACCGAGGAGTACGAGATCGTCGTCGTGCCCGCCGCGTCGCCGTTCAAGACGCTGGACGACATGGTGGCGGCCTGGAAGGCCGACCCCGCGAAGGTGTCCATCTCCGGCGGGTCCGCCGGCGGCACCGACCACATCGTGGCCGGCCTGATGGCCAAGGCCGCCGGCATCGACCCCAAGCAGGTCAACTACATCGCCCACTCGGGCGGCGGCGAGGCGCTCAACGAACTCCTCGGCAACAAGGTGAGCGCGGGCATCTCGGGCGTGGCCGAGTTCGCCGAGCACGTGAAGTCGGGCAAGCTGCGCGCGCTGGGCGTCACCTCGGGCGAGCGGCTGCCGGGCCTCGACGCGCCCACCCTGAAGGAGGCCGGGCTCGACGTCGAGCTGGCCAACTGGCGCGGCTTCGTCGCCCCCGCCGGGCTCTCCGACGCCGACACGAAGGCGCTGACCGACCTGGTCACCAAGATGCACGACGCGCAGCCGTGGAAGGACGCGGTGGCCAAGAACGGCTGGATCGACTCGTTCCAGACCGGGCAGCAGTTCGCCGACTACCTGGCCGCCGAGCAGACCAGGGTCAAGGCGATCATCGCCGAGATGGGGCTCGTCTCCTGATGGCCCGCTGGTGGCGGCCCGAGCTCGGGCTGGCGCTCGTCGTGCTGGTGCTGGGCGTGCTCGTCGTGGTCGGTACGCTCGACGTCTCCGCGGCGGCCTCCCAGCTCGGCCTCGGGCCGCGCTTCTTCCCCATGCTGGTGGGGGGAGCCATGGTGCTCATCGGCCTGTTCTACGTCGCCGACGTCCTGCGCGGCGGGCGTGGCGACCCCGAGGAGAGCGAGGACATCGACGCCGACGCGCCCGCCGACTGGCGCAGCGTCGGCCTGGTCAGCGGGATCTTCCTTGCGTTCAGCGCGCTGCTGAACGTGCTCGGCTGGATCATCGCGGCGAGCCTGCTCTTCTTCGGGCTCGCCGTGGTGCTCGGCGCCGAGCACAAGCCGCGCGCCGCCGTGATCGCCGTCGTCATGGGCATCGCCACGTACCTGCTGTTCGTCAAGGGGCTCGGCGTGTCGCTGCCCGGCGGGCCGCTGACGGGGGTGATCTAGGTGGATTCGCTGCAGCTCCTGCTCGACGGTTTCACCGCCGCACTCACCCCGGTCAACCTCATGTACGCGCTCATCGGCGTCACGCTCGGCACGCTCGTCGGCGTACTGCCCGGCATCGGGCCCGCGATGACGGTGGCGCTGCTGCTGCCCGTGACCTTCACGGTGCCGCCCGCCAGCGCGTTCATCATGTTCGCCGGCATCTACTACGGCGGCATGTACGGCGGCTCCACCACCTCCATCCTGCTCAACACGCCGGGCGAGTCCGCCTCCATGATCACGGCGCTGGAGGGCAACAAGATGGCCAGGCGGGGCCGGGCCGCCCAGGCGCTGGCCACGGCGGCCATCGGCTCGTTCGTGGCCGGGACGATCGCCACCGCGCTGCTGGTCGTGGCGGCGCCCGCCGTGGTGAGCTTCGCCATCTCGTTCGGTCCGGAGGACTACTTCGCGCTGGCCGTGCTCGCGTTCACCGCCGTGTCGTCCGTGTTGTCCCGCTCTGTCGTACGCGGCCTGGCTTCCCTCGGGCTCGGCCTCGTGATCGGGCTGATCGGCATCGACCAGCAGACCGGCCAGGCCCGGCTCACGCTGGGCATCCCGCAACTGCTCGACGGCATCGACGTGGTCATCGTGGCGGTCGGCCTATTCGCGCTCGGCGAGTCCCTCTACGTCGCCTCGCGGCTGCGCCACGCCATGCCCGAGGTGGTGCCCGTCGGCCGGGCGTGGATGGGCCGCTCCGACTGGGGCCGGTCGTGGCGGCCCTGGCTGCGCGGCACCGCGCTGGGCTTCCCCTTCGGCGCGCTGCCCGGCGGCGGCGCCGAGATCCCCACGTTCCTGTCGTACGCGGCCGAGAAGCGCCTGGCGCGCGGCGTGGCCCGCGAGGAATACGGCCACGGCGCGATCGAGGGCGTCGCCGGACCGGAGGCCGCCAACAACGCCTCCGCCGCCGGCACCCTCGTCCCGCTGCTGACGCTGGGCCTGCCCACGTCGGCCACGGCCGCGATTCTGCTGGCCGCCTTCCAGCAGTACGGGCTGCAGCCCGGGCCGCAACTGTTCGACCACAACCCCGCGCTGGTGTGGGGCATGATCGCCTCACTGTTCATCGGCAACACGATGCTGCTGGTGCTCAACCTGCCCATGGCGCCGCTGTGGGCGCGCGTGTTGCGGGTCCCCCGCCCGTACCTGTACGCCGGGATCATCCTGTTCGCCGCGCTCGGGGTCTACACCGTGAACGGCACCGTGGTGGACCTGTTCGTGCTCTATGTGCTCGGCCTGCTCGGCTACGCCATGCGGCGCTTCGGCCTGCCGGTCGCCCCGGCGGTGATCGGCATGATCCTGGGCCCGATGGCGGAGATCCAGCTCCGCAGGGCGCTGGCCATCGGCGCGGGCGACGTGAGCGTACTGGTGCGCAGCCCGATCGCGGTCGTGCTACTGGTGCTGGCGTTGCTCGCGCTGCTCACGCCGCTGCTCAGAAGGATGCTGACCCGCCGCACCGCGGACGCGGTCCCGCCCTCCCGGAACGAGTGACCGCGCGCTGACGCCGCCGCCCGCTCCTGGCGGGCGACCGCCCGCTTGTTCCGGGACGAGACGACCGTACGGCGTGGGAAGAGGCGCCGGGCCCCGCCGTTATAGCGGCGGGGCCCGGCAGCCGTGAGAGGCCGGTTCTACTCGGAGACGCCGAGCTTCTCCAGGATCAGCTGACGGGCACGGGCCGCGTCGGCCTTACCCTTGCTGGCCCGCATGACGCCGCCCACCAGCGCACCGGCCGCGGCGATCTTGCCGGAGCGCACCTTGTCGGCCGCGTCGGCGTTGTCGGCCAGCACCTGGTCGATGATCGCCGACAGCTCGCCCTCGTCGTTGACGATCCGCAGCCCGCGCTTCTCGACCACCTCGTCGGGCGTGCCCTCGCCGGCCATGACGCCTTCGAGCACCTCGCGCGCCAGCTTGTCGTTGAGCGCCCCCGAGGTGACCAGCTTGGTCACCCTGGCGATGTCGTCCGGGGTGATGGGCAGGTCGGCCAGCGGGGTGGCGGTCTCGTTGGCCCGCCGCGCCAGCTCGCCCATCCACCACTTGCGCGCGTCGGCGGGCGGCGCCCCCGCCGCGACCGTGGCCTCGACCAGGTCGATCGCGTCGGCGTTGCGCATGGCCTGCATGTCGAGGTCGGACAGCCCCCACTCGGCCTGCAGCCGCTTGCGCCTGACCGACGGCAGCTCGGGCAGCGCCGTCTTCAGCTCGCTCACCCAGGCCGGGTCGGGCGCGATCGGCACCAGGTCGGGCTCGGGGAAGTAGCGGTAGTCCTGCGCCTCCTCCTTGGACCTGCCGGACGTGGTGGTGCCGGTGTCCTCGTGGAAGTGCCGGGTCTCCTGGACGATCTTCCCGCCGCCGGCGAGGACGCCCGCCTGCCGCTCGATCTCGCTGCGGACGGCCCGCTCGACGCTGCGCAGCGAGTTGACGTTCTTCGTCTCGGTGCGGGTGCCCCACTCGGACGCGCCGCGCGGCATGAGGGAGACGTTGACGTCGCAGCGCAGCGAGCCCTCCTCCATGCGTACGTCGGAGACGCCCAGCGAGCGCATGATCTCGCGCAGCTCGGTGACGTAGGCCCTGGCCACCTCCGGCGCGAGCCGGTCGGTGCCCGGGATGGGCTTGGTCACGATCTCGACGAGCGGGATGCCGGCCCGGTTGTAGTCGACGATCGAGTAGTCGGCCCCGTGGATGCGCCCGGTGGCGCCGCCCACGTGGGTGGACTTGCCGGTGTCCTCCTCCAGGTGCACCCGCTCGATCTCGATGCGCACGGTCTTGCCGTCGACCTCGACGTCGACGTAGCCGTCGAAGCAGAGCGGCTCGTCGTACTGGGAGATCTGGTAGTTCTTCGGCATGTCCGGATAAAAGTAGTTTTTCCGGGCGAAGCGGCACCATTCGGCGATCGAGCAGTTCAGCGCCAGGCCGATGCGGATCGTCGACTCGATGGCCATGGCGTTGGCCGTCGGCAGCGCACCCGGCAGCGCCAGGCAGGTCGGGCAGACCTGCGTGTTGGGCGGGGCGCCGAACGCCGTCCTGCAGCCGCAGAACATCTTCGACGCGGTGCCCAGCTCGACGTGCGTCTCCAGCCCGAGCACCGGCTCGAACGCGTCGAGCGCTTCGTCATAGACCATGGTCATAGCGACGGGGCCTCCTTCAGCAACGGGCCGCCCCAGCGGCTCTCCAGGGCCTGCTCCACGGCGGCGCCGACGCGGTAGCAGCGGTCGTCGGCCAGCACGGGCGCCATGATCTGCAGGCCCACCGGCAGGCCGTCCTCGTCGGCCAGCCCGCACGGCACCGAGATGGCCGCGTTGCCGGCCATGTTGGACGGGATGGTGCACAGGTCGGCGAGGTACATCGCCATCGGGTCGTCGACCCGCTCGCCGATCGCGAACGCCGTGGTCGGCGTGGTCGGCGACACCAGCACGTCGGCCTGCTCGTAGGCGGCCTCGAACTCGCGGGAGATGACCGTGCGCACCTTCTGCGCCTGGCCGTAGTAAGCGTCGTAGTAGCCGCTCGACAGCGCGTACGTGCCCAGCATGATGCGCCGCTTGACCTCGGGGCCGAACCCGGCGGCCCTGGTCAGCGCCATGACCTCCTCGGCGCTGCGGGTGCCGTCGTCGCCGACGCGCAGGCCGTAGCGCATCGCGTCGAAGCGCGCCAGGTTGGACGAGCACTCAGAAGGCGCGACCAGGTAGTAGGCGTAGAGGGCGGTGGTGAACGACGGGCACGAGACCTCGACGACCTTGGCCCCGAGCGACTCGAGAAGCTGCACGGCCTCGTGGTAGCGGGCCAGCACACCCGGCTGGTAGCCGTCGCCCGCCAGCTCCTTGACCACGCCGATCCGCATGCCGGCGACGTCGGCGTGCCTGGCCGCCTCGACCACCGAGGGCACGGGCGCGTCGATGGAGGTCGAGTCCATCGGGTCGTGCCCCGAGAACGCCTCCTGCAGCAGCGCCGCGTCGAGCACGGTGCGGGCGAACGGCCCAGGCGTGTCGAGCGAGCTCGCGAACGCGATCAGCCCGTAACGGGAGGAACCACCGTAGGTCGGCTTCATCCCCACGATGCCGGTGACCGAGGCCGGCTGCCGGATCGAACCACCCGTGTCAGTGCCCGTGGACAGCGGCGCCTCGTAGGACGCCACGGCCGCGCTCGACCCGCCGGACGAACCACCCGGCACCTTCGTCAGGTCCCACGGGTTGCGCGTCGTGTGGTACGCGGAGTTCTCCGTGGAAGAGCCCATGGCGAACTCGTCGAGGTTGGTCTTGCCGAGGATGACCAGCCCCGCCTCGCGCAGCCGCCTGGTGACGGTCGCGTCGTAGGGCGGCTTCCAGCCTTCGAGGATCTTGGACGCGGCCGTCGTCGGCATGTCGCGCGTGGTGAAGATGTCCTTGTGCGCGATCGGCACCCCGGCCAGCGGCCCCAGCTTCTCCCCGGCCCTCAGCCTCTCGTCGACGGCCCGCGCCTGCTCGACCGTCGTCTCGCGATCGACGTGGAGGAACGCCTGGACCTTGGGCTCCACCTCGGCCATGCGGTCGAGATGCGCCTCGGCCACCTCGACCGACGACACCTCACCCGCGGCGATCATCGAGCCCAGCTCGGCGGCGGTCTTGCGGATGAGACTCATGCCTCCTCCCCGAGGATGCGCGGCACCCGGAATCGGTCGTCCTCGACGGCGGGAGCACCGGCCAGCGCCTGCTCGGGCGTCAGGGACTGTCGCACCTCGTCGGCACGGTAGACATTGGTCAGCGGAAGCGCGTGCGACGATGGCGGCACATCTTCGGCGGCGACCTCGGCCACCTTCGCGACCGCCTCGATGATGGCATCGAGTTGGGTGGCGTAGTGGTCGAGCTCGTCACCGGTGAGCGCCAGCCTGGACAACCGGGCCAGGTGTGCGACCTCGTCGCGGGTTATGGCGGACATGAGTCGTTGAACCCGTTTCGTGGATGGAGTCTTCGGACACTGCCATCCTAGAGGGCTTGACGAACCACGCCCGAACGGTTAACTCCCTGGCAACACGGCCGCGCGACGGACGGACTCATCCGTACAACTCCTCCAGCCCGACCCTGCGCACGTCGCCGTCCTCGCGCGCTCACCAGGCATAGCGCGGCATCACGCACCTCCGCTTCCTCAAGGAGGTCCGGGTTTCCCTGAACAGCGGCGGCCAAAGGGCGAGCACAGTGCGCTGCACCCAGTCGTCGAACGATCACGCCGTTCTCAACGGAGCGACGTACAGCTTCAGGTCTCTCCTGTGCAGGAGCGTGCTTGGCAGAAGTGAACTCCTGTATCGATATGACTACCCAACCTTACGCCGTGCGGGTGATCTCCGGCGTGTAGCCGAAACCGACCTTCGGCACCGCCTCGGCGTGGTCACGCAGCCAGGCCGCGGCGTCCGCGGCCGGCATGGGTTCGCAGAACAGCCACCCCTGCCCCACGTCGCACCCCATGTCCGCCAGGCGGATGGCCACCTCGTCGGACTCGACGCCCTCCGCGACCGAACGCAGGCCCAGCGAGCGCACCAGATCGACGATCGAGCGCACGATCCTCTCGTCGTCCTCCGACTCGCCGATCCTGCTCACGAACGACGCGTCGATCTTGACCTCCGACACCGCCAGGCGCTGGAGCCTGATCAGCGAGGAATAGCCGGTGCCGAAGTCGTCGATGGCCAGCGGAACACCGAGCGTGGCCAGCGCCTTGATCGTCTCCTGGGTGTAGGCCTGGTCGCCCGTCAGGATGCGCTCGGTGACCTCCAGCTGAATGGCCGCGGGCGGCAGCCCGTATTTCGCCAGCCCGACCTCCAGCCGTTCCGGCAGCGCGGAGTCGAGCAGGTCGCGGGCCGAGATGTTGACCGAGATCTGCACCCGGAGCCCCGTGTGCCACCAGCGGGCGGCCTGCTCCAGCGCCTCGTCGATGACGTACGCGGTCAACTGGCGCATCAGGTAGGACTGCTCGGCCAGCGGGACGAAATCGGACGGCGGGATCGGCCCGTTCGCCGGATGGCGCCAGCGCAGCAGCGCCTCCACCCCCTGCACCGTTCCCGTGCCGAGGCTGACCTTGGGCTGGTAGTGCAGGCGCAGCTCGCGGTTGTCGATGGCGCGGCGCAGGTCGCCGAGCAGGCTCAGGCGTTCCGGCGAGTTCCTGTCCTTGTCGGGCTGGTAGAGCTCCACGCCCGTACGGCCCTCCTTGGCGAGGTACATCGCCACGTCGGCGCGCTGGAGCAGCAGCTCGAAGTCGGGGGCGTGATCCGGATAGAGCGCGATGCCGACGGAACCGTCCACGTCGAAGGTCATGCCCTCCAGGCGCACCGGCTCGGTCAGCGCCGCACGCAGCCTGGCCGCGACCTCCCTGGCCGCGTGGGTGTCCCTGATCGAGGGCAGCAGCACGGCGAACTCGTCGCCGCCCAGCCGGGCCACGACGTCTCCAGGGCGTACGGAATGGGTGAGGCGATGTGCGACCATCTGCAGCAGGCGGTCACCCACCGGATGGCCCATCGTGTCGTTGACCTCCTTGAACCGGTCGAGGTCCAGCAGGAACAGTCCGACCCGCTCGTCCTGCCTGGCCTCGGCGAGCGCCTCCTCCGTGCTGACGATGAGCAGCTTGCGGTTGGGCAGGCCGGTCAGCTCGTCGTGCATCGCCTGATGGTCACGGCGCATGGACAGCGTGGCGGTGAAATAGACGGCGGCCAGAGGCGCGACGAAGAGCGGCACCAGGCCAGGCGAATGGCTCATGACCACGACGACCAGCGGCGCCAGGCCGAGCAGGCCGGCGTAGACGAGGCTCTGCGGGCCGACGGTCGCCTTCAGCACGCGGCTGAGCGAACGCCGCTCGTGCAGCGCGACCGCACTGCACACGAGGGTCGCCCTCGTCGCGAAGTACGCGATCCCTGCCAGCCCGATCGCCAGCAGGTTTCCGCCGCCGGGCACCCATGGCAGGGCGGGACTCGGCACGATGCCGAACGTCCCCAGCACCACGCCCGCGGCGGTGAGCGCGAGGGTCGACTGCGCGATGTTGAACATGACCCGATGCCACGACTTGCGCGTCACCACGCCGTTCATGGCCACCGCGACCCCCTGCATGAGCACCGCGCAGGGCAGCCCGAAGTGCAGGAGCACGGCGAAGGTGAACATGGTGGAGGGGTAGGTGCCGC
Organism: Nonomuraea mesophila; assembly: GCF_004352805.1. NCBI lineage: Bacteria > Bacillati > Actinomycetota > Actinomycetes > Streptosporangiales > Streptosporangiaceae > Nonomuraea > Nonomuraea mesophila. Next base: position 395 of record NZ_SMLD01000004.1, on the reverse strand, counting down.
CCACTGCCGCCGCTGATGACACCATGACGGGCCTGAGCTCGCCCAGGATCACCAGCACGGCCAGCACCCAGAACAGCGGCGTGCGGCCGAGTTCCACCAGCTCGGAGATGTCGAGCCTGAGCATGGCCACCACGAGTGCGGTGAACCCGATCACGGTGATGCCCGCGAGAAACGCCCACAACGGCGTGCCGACGCGTGGGCCGGTATCGCGGGTGTCGGTTGGGTCAGTCATCGGTAACAGAACCCCCATTAGGTCACTATGGGAGGGTACGACCTTCACCCCACTTCGCGAAACCAAGCGCGTACGTTCCGTCACTTCTCCTTTCCGACATATACCCAGAAAACACCCTCCGTAGCCCACCATGCACGCTGCGACCCCCACCCCACCCGCGCAC
>NZ_SMLD01000049.1:0-53753 GCF_004352805.1 Nonomuraea mesophila | reverse complement strand
GGTTGTGATGGGCGTGGTTGTGGTGATCAACCCATCTACCAGGAGCTCTGCTGCGTCATGGGGCTAACCTCGGACTTGCGATCATGCTGTGACCAGGGCACTCGATGCGGAGCCTGAAATAGGTTCACTGGCTCTGGCCCACTTTTGTGGTGACGGAACGTGATAGTTCGTGTCGATACAGGTTGCCGCTCATACCGGTGCTCCCCGACGCCCAGGCCGCCGAGCGTGCCCCCGCCGGCGTCCGGGACGTCTACGAGAACCGAGTACACCGACGCCTACTTCGCCCAGCCGTCGCCGAATCCTGCCATAGTCGAGATGCCGTCCGAGGATGACGGCTCCGGTGACGGTCCGCTACTCTCCGACCGGTCGTGGGCGGTCAGCGGCTACCGGCTGACATCGACGCGCTCACCGCGGCGCCGACCGGGATCGTGATCGCCGTGGGCGAGGAATCCAAGGGCACCTGCATTGGACGCACCTCGCCGGCGACCGCCGAACTGCTCGGACAGGAGGCGACGGTCTTCCCGAGCCACCGCGGTGGCTTTGTCGGCGGCGAGTACGGCTACGCGGGCCGGTCTGAGTCCTTCGCCCGCAAGCTGCGCGAGGTCCTCGACGCCGCCGACTAACGCTTGCATCCACGTCGCCGCCCCACCCGTCTGCCCCGGTCGGGCGGGACTGCGGAAGGATCAATGGGTGCGGGCGCTGTCGAGTGGGGACGTCGTGGCCGCAGTGGGCCGGTTGGCGGGCCGGGTGGTGGCCAGGAGGGCGGCGGCGGCGACGGCCTGGATACCCATGATCAGGGCGAGGGTGACGGGCTGCTGGACGTCGAGCAGGACCATAGTGGCGTTCGTGGCGACGTGCACGGCGATGGAGGTGAGGACGCCGCCGCGCTCGTAGGCGTAGCAGCAGAGCATGGCCATGGGAATGGAGCTGGCAGCGAAGATGACACCGCTGGGGGTGGTGGCGCCGAGGCTGTTCTGGACGGTGCCGCCGATGAAGAACAGCGGCAGGTGCCACACGGCCCAGAGCGCTCCGAGGATCAGGGAGGCCAGGAAGCGACCCTGGGTGGCGCGCATCCTGGGGTAGGCGGTGCCGCGCCAGCCGGGCTCTTCCGCCAGCGGCCCGCCGATGATCAGGCCGACCAGGAACGTCGCGGGCCCGCCGAAGCCCGCGATCACGTCCAGCGCGCCGTCCAGGCTGGGGGCGGGACCTCCGGCGGCGTGGGAGATGAAGGCGGCGGCCAGCACAATGGCGGAGGCCGCCACCAGCAGCAGCGGTGCCCAGGCCAGGTCCGCGGGGCGGAAGCGGACCGAGTGTTCGGGGGCGGGCCGGCCGCGGCGACCACGGCGGACGCGGATCACCAGGGCGCCTATCAGCGGTCCGAAGGCGCCGAAAAGGTGGAATTGGCCCGCCAGCGGGGTCACAGACGGCCCGCCCAGCCCGATCGCCACCGCCCAGGACGCCCAGCTCACGCCGAAGGCGATGGTCATGAACAGGATCAGGTCGCCTCGGTAGCCGCCGGAAGCGGCAGGGGTGGCGGGGCGTGCGGATGCGGTGGTCATACCGGCTCTCTCTGTCAGGTGAACTGGCGCGTCGCCTGATACGCGAAGACGACGATCTTGCGACGCCCAGAAACATACACTGTTGGATTGAATCCGACAATGTATGAGACCCAGTACACTGTCGGGTATGACCGATCCACGTTCCGAGCAGCACATCGACAGCGTCTTCACCCGCCCGCCGCGGGGCCGCCGCTCCGAGCCCGTGCTCAGCCGCGACCGCATCGTCGCCGCCACGATCGCGCTACTGGATCGCGAGGGCGCTCCCGCGCTGACGATGCGCAAGCTCGCCGCGGAGCTCGGCGTGCACGCCACCAGCCTTTACTGGTACGTCCAGCGCCGGGAGGACCTGGTGGACCTGGCCGTGGACGCAATCCTGACCGAGGCCGCCGCAGCGCTGCCCGGCCCGGAGGTGCCCTGGCGCGCCGCGCTCAAGCAGACCGCCGTCCGGTTCTACGCGGCGCTGACCAGGCATGCCTGGGCGGCGGAGTTCGCCGGCTCCCGGCCCCTGATCGGTCCGAACGCGGCCGCCCTGGCGCGGCGCATCATCACCGCCCTGCACGAATGCGGCAAGAGCGAGGAGGTCCAAGCCGTGGCGATCCGGGCGTTCTCCAACCAGATCCTGGGCGCGGCCGCCACCGCCGTCTCCATGCGCCAGACGCGCCAGAACGACCCGGACCGGCACGAAGAGGCCCTCGCCACCGCCATATCGGAATCCGACGCCCTCGCCACCGACAACGACTACTTCAACCAGGTGATCGACCTGCTGATCACCGGCATAGACGCGCAGCCGGAGAACCGCCCCCCATCGCCGCACACCGACGAGTGACCACATCCACGACGGCCCGGGACATCACGCCAGAGGCGACTCGTTCGGCGGTCACCCGTCCGCCACAGCCGCCGCGATCAGGCGATCGCGTCTCTGGCGGGTGTACGTACAAGTCCCCTGCGGAATGCCAACTTCGACACCCCGGTGGATCGCTTATGGAATTCGCTCACACATCAGCGTTCAGCTTTTGATCCGCCGCTTCGCAGCTGCATCGTCGGTAGGGATTGACCGAGCATGCACCGACGCCCACGCCCTGCTGCGACTGCCCACCATCCGAGCAAGGCAGCACGATCCGCGGCCTGGTCGCCCTCGGCGAGCAAACCAACCCCGTTTACGACCGGGAACTCGCGCCTGGCCGACGCGCAGAAGCGCGTGATCAGATAGCCAGCCACCGGCCGGGTCGCGGGTCGGGCGTCGACTGGGGTCAGTATCAAGAATCAGGCACACATGCCGTGATCGCACCGTTGCATGGATCACGGTTCGAGTGTTCCGGGCGGATCAGAAGCTGCCCGGCGAAACCACTTCCGCCGGTGAGAAAGACACGAATGAAAGACTTTTCCTCGGCGGGTTGTACCAATGCGAGCACGAGCTTACGAGAGCGGCGGGCACTCGGCGAGAACGGCTGGACGGGGCCCGCTCACGCGGCTCTGCAGCCCGTTCGCTCATGGATCCGCGGCCTACTCTGCTGCGGTCCCATGGCCGGCGGAAGGAAGGTATTCGTCCTCAAAGAGCGCTCCTTGGTTGAGGCCCCTGCAGGGCACGAGCACGGGCGCATGGAGCGCATCAACCGGCGGACTTCATGCTCCGTGAAGGACGTGGCGATGTTCGCCACAACCGCTGTACGTCGTCAGACGTCTCAGCGGCTCCCGGCGGCCAGCAGCAGGTCGGCGTTGACCCGGGCGAGGCCGAAGGTGTTCCTGCCGCCCTCGGTGTACCCGGCCTTGCGCTTCCACCGCCGCCCGTCGTAGTGCAGCAGCGTGACCTCGGATGTCACGTCCTGCTCGTAGCCCACCGCCCACACGTCGTCCTCACCGACGGCGGCGACGCCGTACAGCGAGCCCTTCCACTTGGGCGGGGCGACCTGCTTCCAAGAGCTGCCGTTCCAGTGCAGGATCAGCGGTGCGCCTGTCCCGTACTCGTCGCAGTCCCCCGCGGCGCCACGCTCGCCCACGACCCACACATCGGACGGCCCGTTCTGCCAGATGTGCCGCAGCGTGCCGCGGCCGGACACGGGCAGCCTCATCTCCACCGGCGCGCTGCCGCGACCCGCACTATGCCAAATCGCCGGGCGCGCACCTACGCATCGTCCGCTGGACGAACTGCCCGCGATCCACACATGCCCGGCTCCGGCGTCCACGGCGTGGAATCTGCCTCCGCGCGGTAGATCCCGCTTACCGAAACGCCTGCCGTCCCAGGTCACAAGGACGGGGACGGACCTCTCGCCCTCCCCACGCCTGCCGATAAGGAACGCCCGCGAACCGTCCACAGCGACGTCGGTCAACGCGCCGACCTTCGGCAGCTGGGCAGGTCTGAACGTCCTCCAGCGCTGCCCGTCCCAGCGCAGGGCGAAGGGGAGCCGCACATCCCTGGAGTCCTCGTCGACGTCCCCGATGTCGCCGACCGCCCAGACCTCGTCCGATCCGCCGGCGTCCACGCCTGACACAACGGAGTAGATCGCGCCCGGGAACCGTTCGTGCAACCGCATCTCGACCCGCCGCCACCCATCGCGGTCCATGCGCAAGATCACCCCGCCGGACGGCTCGTCCTCCGCTGGCACGGCATAGCCGACCGCCCAGGCCACGTCCGGACCCACCACCGCCACATCCAGCACCGTGGCGTCACTGTCGTCAGAGGAACTCTCCTCATCGCCGGGGCCGCTCGCCGTGGGCGACGCGGAAAGGGCCGTGCTCGCTGCCGGTGTCTTCGGTACGGTGCCCGCCGGGGCGGCCGTGCAGCCCGCCAGAACGAGGACGCAGACGGCCCACACGATTCTCATGGTTCCTGGAGTATCGCAGGCCTCCGGGCATGATGTGATATCTCCGGACACCGGAGCCCTGGGCTCCTCACCGGTCACCAACGCCCAGTGGCGTGACCGCAACGCGATGCGAGCAAGTACCGCCGGCCTTCGGTGTCGGCGGGACCCCCATCCGCGCGCACCGCCGTCCGTCCAGGAGCCGCCACCGATGGTGTGCTTGGAGGCGGGCCTCATCCCGCCCGATGTGAGGCATATCGAGGAAGGAAGGCGGGCCATGAGCCGTGAGTGGCCTGGCGGTCAGAGGCTCATGGCGTCGGCTCCACCGGCCTACGGCGAGCCTGCATGACCAGGCCGATCGCCTGCAGCGCTGCGGCTACGACCAAGACGAGCAGCATGCGAGGAAGCCAGTCGGCGTATTCCTCGTTGAAGCCGGTCGCGCCGCCGTCTCCCATGTGGAGAAAAACCCATTGGGCGAACGTGAGAACAGCGGAAACCGGATAGAGCCCCCAAACGACACCGGCCACAACCACCAGGACAGTCCGGGCCCGTCCCTTCAACCTGGGCAGCAGGATGCCGATGCACATCAAGCAAACCGCCGCGAGGGCGACGAGGTAACCCCGTACATGACCCTCTTCCCGCACATCAGCCGCTTCTTCGAGCAGGTAGGCCGTGTCTTCGACCGTGGAGATCCGCTCTGCGGCCAGCCACTTGTCGTCTGCGGTCACGTCCATCCTCTGCAGACGTATCTCGACGCTCACCTGCTCGACGGCATACCGCACGGCCAGGTAGTGACCAGCCACGTAGGCCGCAGCCAGAACCAGTCCGAGCACAACCACCACTGGTCCACGCCGCCTGCCACCCCGCAAAGCAGTCACCACCTCGACCGACGATCTGGGCGATCATACTCACCCCGCAGAGAACTCTGCCGTCGGCGGCTTGACCGGCGTCGGATTCGGCCCGGACCCGGACTCGGGCGAAGACCTCATCCTCGTGACCTCTCATCAGGGACACGGCGTCGTCACCTGCGTCACCGGGCGGCGCATGGCGCGTGGCCCTGTTCCAGAACCAGCATGGCCATTGCCATCCAGATCCCCGGACTCCTGGGTGGCGGCCTGCACATGACCATCGAGGTCGTCATGCCCGACTGGCCCAACGAAAGTACGCATCTCTGCACATCGCCGACTCCACCACCGCGCCGCCGCCTGATCGACCTCGGGCCCCACACCAACGGCATCTGGACTCTCGTCCCCACCATGCCCTGTCAAGAAGGTGAGCCGGCTCATGCCGGCTCACCCACCAAGATCTTCAGGACATGTCCCAGCGGGGGGCGTCCAAGCGGTTTGGGCTGACCGGCCCCGTACGCCCGGCCGGCCCCTGCTGAACGCCCGGCCGGGACCTACCTCACCGGCAGCACGCTCACCCCGGCGGTGTCTGGCCGTTCTTCGCCACTGGCACGCCCAGCTGCACGGCACCGGTGAGCGTCGCCCGCTCCGGCGGCAACTGCCCAAGCACCGGGTTCAGATGCCGCAGGCTCAGCGTCACCGGCGTGATCGCCGGAGCGACCGTGTCGAACTTCTCCAGATCCACCCAGCGCACCACCTCCAGCACCTCCGGCGGAATGTTGTCTCCGCGCTTCTGCATCGGCACGCACAGCTGACGGGCGTAGGTAACCCGCACCGTCGCCGGGGGAATCCGGTCGGTCAGGACCGGGTTCAGCTGCCTGAGGTTGAGTGCCCGGTTCATCGGCGTGTTCGGCGTGATCCCATAGCACAGCAGGTCGATGTGCTGCACCAACTGCATCACCTCCGCAGGCGGCGCGACGCCGTTCTTCGCCACCGGCACGCAGAACTGCTCCGCCCTGCCCAGCACGATCTCCGTACGGGGCAGGTCCTGCAGCACCGGGTTGAGATGGCTGAGCACCAGCGCCTTGCCGGGCGCCGGGGTGAGGACCCGGTAGCAGGCCAGGTCGACGAACCTGATGAAGTCCAGTACCTCGGGCGGCGGGATGACGTTGTTCTTGGCGACCGGCACACACAACTGCTCACGCGCGCCGAGGGTGATCTGCTCGATCGGCAGACTTTCGAGGACCGGGTTGAGGTGCCGCAGCGTCAGCCCGACGGCCGGCGGCTGGTACGGGTCGGTCTTGAAGCATTCGAGGTCGAGGTACGACACGAATTCCTTCGGCTTGGGCAGCGCCGGCGCAGCGGCCGACGGCACGGCGACAAATGCCATGATGACAATTCCCAGAGCCACGGATAACGCGCGCCGGATCGTCGGCCGGACGCGCCGGAGCCCGCTGACGGGTCGGTCCACCGTTCCTCCATCGGTCGTGGTTCCTCCTGGTCACCCCTCACTTTCTGCGCGTCGTGGAGCCTTGACAAGGTTAATGATAGATTTCCGCTATGTCACGATCACCGTCGGGCTATATGTGCCGCCCATAATCGCCCCGGGAACCGTCTGGGCATTTTCTGCGCATTCCCGCTGAACGATTCGGGCGGTGCGGTATTCGAGCCGTTCCGCCGCTCGGCTCCTTTCCCTGCAGGTCGTGCCACTGGAGTACGCCTCGGCGGCGGGCGCGAGTAACTTTCATGGATCAGGCGCGAGGAACGACCGTTCGCAGCGCGCCGACGACCGTTCGCCGCGCTCCTGCCCGTCTGCGGCCGTACGGACGGCCCGGCATCCTAACGTCCCCATTGCCGCGAGCCGGTGAGAACCGGGCCGGGCGGCCCTCAGAACCGCCGGGCTGCGCGCCACCATGTTCAACGTCGGCCAGAACGTGGAGGCGTACCCGGACCTGACGAGACAGCAGGTCGCGGCCGGCATGTGGATCGGTGACCGCAGCTGGGACCACCCCCACATGACGCAGCTCACCGCCGAGCAGCAGGACGCGCAGATCTCCCGTACGCAGGACGTCATCGCGCGGGTCACCGGCGCCACGCCCCGCCTGTTCCGCCCGCCGTACCTGGAGACCGACGACGGGCTGCGCGCTGTGCAGCGCCGGCACGGCCTCACCGAGATCAACGCCGACGTGGACTCCCAGGACTGGAACAACGCCACCGCCGACCAGATCGCGGCCAAGGCCAGACAGCTGCGGTCCGGCGACGTGATCCTCATGCACGACTGGCCCGCGAACACCGTACAGGCCATCCCGCGGATCGCCGCCGACCTGCGCGAACGCGGCCTGTGCGCCGGGAGGATCTCACCCGTCACCGGCCGGGCGGTCGCCCCAGGCAACACGTGCGCCGCCGCGTACCGGACGATCTCCGCCCGCGACGGCGCCTTCCACGGGAAGGTCGTCGTGACCAACACCGGCACCACCCCGCTCGACGGCTGGCGCGTCACGCTGACGCTGCCCGCCGGGGTACGGATCAGCGCCGTGCGGAGCGGCGTCGCCACCGGCGCCACGGGAACGGTGACCGTCACCGGTACCCGCCACAACAGCGCCGTCAGGCCCGGCAGGTCCACCACCTTCGGTCTCACCGGCACCCGCACCGGGGACGAGGCCGTCGCGGGCGTCACGTGCGCCGACCCGTCCGGCGACACCCCGGCCCACGCCCGCACCACCGGTCGCGTCGAGGACCTGGGCGACAGCGTGCGCTACACCTGGCCGGGCGTCACTTTTGAGGGCCGTTTCCAGGGCACCGGGGTCGGGATCGAGCTGAACGACGCCGCCAACGACTACGACGTCCAGATCGACGGCGCCGCCCCGGTCACGCTACGGACGCCCGGCCGAACCACGCACTGGGTGACCGGCCTCGGCGGCGGCGTGCACACCGTACGCCTCGCCAAGAGGACCGAGAGCCCGTGGACGCCCGGCGAGTTCGGCGGATTCGTCGCCGCGCCCGGGGGCCGCGTCCTCGCCCCGCCCGCCGCCCGCGCCCGGCAGATCGAGTTCATCGGCGACTCCTGGACCGCCGGCTACGGCAACATGTCGACCAGCCGCGACTGCTCGGCGAGCGGCGGGATCAACCCCGACTCCAACGCCGACCAGGCCTTCGGCGCCCTCACCGCCCGCACGCTGAACGCCGACCACCAGCTCACGGCCTGGTCCGGGTTGGGCATGGTACGCAACTACAACGGCGGCAGCCCCGGCACCGACTTCCGCACGTACTACGACCGCACCCTCCAGGCGGCCGGCACCGCGGCCTGGCAGCCGCCCAAGACCTGGAGGCCGCAGGTCGTCGTGGTCGGCCTCGGCATCAACGACTTCTCCACCCCGCTCAACCCCGGCGAGCCGTGGGCCGACACCGCCGCGCTCGCCGCCGACTTCCGGGCCGCCTACCTGGGGTTCCTGGCCAAGCTCCGCCTCCGGTACGGCCCCGGCACGTTCATCGTGCTGACCTACCCGACGATGTCCGGCACCCCGCTGGCGGACATCGTCGAGCAGGTCGTACGGGAGCGCAACAGCCAGGGCGACAGGCGGATGTCGGCGCTGCACTACGACAACGACGCCCTCGGGCTCGACCTGCTCGGCTGTGACTGGCACCCGTCGCTGCACGACCACCGGCTGCTGGCGGGCGCGCTCGGCCGCTTCATCGGAACGCTACCCGTACGGTGGTGACGGTCCGGCCGTCCCGGTGGCGTTCCAGGACGGCTGCAACCCGCTCCCAAGAGCCTTGATCCCGTGAACCGGGCGAGGAGAGGGAGTGGGCCGAGTCGATGAGTCGGTCAGGGGCTCGCTTCCGATTGACATGAGAACTGCTCGGGTGACCCCCGGCGCTGGCTGGCACAGCAGGAGTGGATCCCACTCGGCGACATCACCGTCGAGGACGACGGGGTCGTGATGTGGATGGTGGGGCACGGACTCGGTGCGGCGATCGTGCCCAAGCTGTCCACGGTCGGCTCGCCCGCCGAGGCCGCGACGGTCGACCTCGGCGACGGCGCGCCACAGCGCCGCGTGGGGTACGTGACGACGCCGGAGCCGGCCGGATCCGCGACCTGCTCGGCGAATCGCGAACCATGCGCCGGTGCATTTCCCCGAACCTGCGGACAAAGCCGCCCGAGACCCCGGTGTTTGACGCCGACATTCACGAAGGCGCAACCGGCCACTCAGCCGCGCGCGGGCGTGCGGAAGACCTGACGGCTGTGCCAGCCGATGTGCTCCTGTTCGACGGCGTCCAGGCAGGGCTGAGGTTCTCGGGCCGGCCGGCCCGCCAGGGAGAACACCATGTCCCTGGAAGACTGCGAGCGGCCGGCGAACCTGGCCGATACGGCGATCGTGTGCTCCCCGGTCAGTCCGAGAACGCCCTTGTCGAACAGTTTGTGGTGGATCGCGCACAAGCACAGCCCGTTCGCCACGTCATCAGGCCCGTCGAAGGCCCACCACCGCACGTGCGCCGCGTCCAACCCGACCACCGCGCCGTCCAACCAGCCGTCGTAGGAGCAGAACGCGCAGCAGTACTCGTACGCCATGAGCACCCGGTCACGGAAGCGGGGATCGCGGCGCCTCTTCAGCTCCGGGATGGTTTCCGCGCTTTCCAAATCCAGGCCGGCCAGCAGGCACAGATCCTGGTGCAGAGACGGGGCGAAGTTGGCGTCCAGGAGGTGGCGGGCGATACGCCCCAACAGGCCGAACTCCTCCGACAGAGCGCGGGCGAGGTCGGGATGCAGGCGTCCTGCGGCCTGACTCTCGCGCAGACGGCCCAGCCCCGGTCCCGGGCTACCGGCCCCGTGGCGGGTCTCGACCAGCCACAAGCCGTCGCTCGTCAGGTGGTGGAAGGGGTAGCCAGGGCTGGTGTCGCGGGGCGGGCCGAACTCCTGGAGCAGCCTTTTCAGCTCGGCCTCGGCCGCGCTGAACGGGATGGGCCGATCACCGTTCCGCTGGAAGTGGCCCAAAGCGTACAGGAGAAGGAGCGGCTTGTGCGGGGCACGTTCGCCGCCCCTGCTCCAGCGCCGGATCTCGGCGACCCGCTCGATCCAGTCCACGACCGCAGTGTAGGGCGATCTTCCGACCCCGGTATGAGGTATTTCGCAGTGGCCGGCCGCACCCAATAGTCGCCGAGGTGAGCGATCTTCAGCCGGGCGTCCACCAGCACCTGGTCACTCGTGAGCTGGATGGCCTGCTGCGTGCGGTGTCCGATCGCGACCTGATCGACCGGCGTTCCCTGGACCCCGCCGACTCCCACGAGACCCTGGCCCGGCACCTCGCCGCGCTCACCCGGCGGGCTCTGCGCTCGGTACGGGGAGATAACGACGCGGTGCGGCTGGCCCGGCAGGTGGAGATCGTCAATTGGGTCGCCGGGCTCCTTGGCGACCTGGTGCCCGAGGCCGCCTCCCCGGAGGAGATAGTGGAGGCCGCGCAGAGCTGCTGAGCGTCGCCAGGAGCCGGGACGCGGGCGGGCAGGTGCGCTTTCGCCCGCGACCGGCGGTTCCCCTCACCGGCAGTGCGCTGCTGGTCAACGGCCGCGTCCAGCCGGAGATTGGCCTTGAGCTCAAGCGCGAGCTGGCCTCCGCCGACCACGTCGATCTGCTGTGCGCGATCGTGAAGTGGAACGGTGTACGCGTCCTGGCTGAGGCGATCGACGAGTTCCTTCACCGCGGCGGCCGGCTGCGCGTGGTCACCACGACCTACATCGGCGCCACCGACCGCCTCGCCCTGGACCGCCTGGCCGCCATGGGCGCCGAGATCCGCGTCTACGGCTCGAGCTCTCCTCAAGCGGGTGCCGCAGGTTCGGATTCTGCTGAGGGCAGGGCCTGTCCAGCAGACGGCTTTGTCGCAGGAGACCGTTTAGTCCCGCGAACATCCTGATCGTCGGAAGGACCGGCTGATAGACAGCGCCCGAGACCGGGCTTGGTTTGACTGGTGGTTTCGGCGGCTGCTTGAGGAGTCGACGATCACGCGTGAGCCGGTGACGTCCGCCCTGGTTGCGTTGCTCGTCGAGAATCGTGAGCGCTCGAAAGTAGGCGGTCGGTGTGGAGCCGTCCGTGAAGGTGACGATCTCCTGTCGGGTGAGCCGGACGAATCGCTCACTCAGGCGCCGGTTCAGGGCGAAGGCGGCTCGTCATAGGTGGTGACCCAGGCAGTCGAAACCGGCCAGTCGCGTACGGGGCGGTGGGGGTGGACGCCGACGACGGCCAGCGACGGCAGGTCGCCGAGTTCCGACAGCTCCCGCCATTGGTCCTGGGTCACCTCCAGGTACCGCAATCCCTTCAGCTCGGTCACTGTGGCGATGTCGGCGACGGATGCCGCCGCGATGTCCAGCGCCCACAGGTTCGGCACCGTACGGAGCGGAGCCAACTCGACGGGCCGCCCGCACGTGACCGAAAGCGAGCGCAACTCCCGGCTTCGGGCCAGCACTGTCAGGTCAACCCACTCCACATCGAGCTCCAGATACTCCACCGGGCGACCACCGAGTGGGGTCAGGTCGGGCGAACCCTTGCTCGACAGCGCCAGCGAATACACCTCGGGCATCGCGGCGAGGAACGCGCAATCCTCCACGTCGACCACCCGGACCTCCTGCACACGTGGACCGGCCTGCATGGCCCGTGCGAGGGAGGGCCGGACGTCGCCGTACCTGGAGTGCTCGGTGGGCAGATCCGGCAGGTCCGCGTCGGTCCACAGGCTTTTGTCGTGATGGCGGTAGTCACCGCGTTCCAGCGCCTCCACCAGACGGCGCAGGAACGTGGTCACCGAGTCAGCGACGTACGCCGGCCCTTGCGTGTAGTCAACTCCGACCGCGATGACCTGCCCAGGACGTCCGTGCGGCCCGGGATCCATGTCCACGGCGAGCCAGTTGCCGCCGGTGTCGAACGCGAACCGGATCCAGCCCGGACGCAGCGGCGACCTCCGGACGGCATTCGGGGGCTGGGCATCGAACACTGTCCGGCGCCAGGGTTCGTGCTGCCACTCCTGCGCGATCTCGAGCCACTCGTCATCCAGGTCGTCGATCTCAGCAACGGGGAGCCACTCCTGCCGGTCGAACAGCGGGTTGACAAGGTCACCGTCACCGTCGGCGATGCCATACAGCGCGCGGAGATCCGCAGGCAGCGAGACGCCGATGCTCTCCTCCAACGCGGCGAGGTCGTCCTCGCTCGCGGGCTCGGGGAGTTCCTCCTCGTGCCCGACGATCTGCGCCATCAGCCGCCGGTAGTGGTGGAAGAGCCGCACCGCTTCGTCCGGATCACCCGCGGGAACCGCAGACTCAGGCCCCTGCTGCTCGTCACCCCGATCGGGCGGAACGAACTCATCATCGATCACATGAAGGAACGGCGGCTTCTGCCGGGAGGATGTCGCCATGCCATCGCAACCTAGCACCCGCCTCTACGCCACCAACGCACTGATCATCTCAGCACGTGCACTCGTACGTCCCTGCGCACCGCAAGCCGTACGCCGGCAAGGGTCTCGAAGGAGCCGACAACGTCATGTCGCGAGCCGGCGGGCGGCGAACTTGCCGAGCCCGGAGGTGGCCCCCACCAGCACGATTGCCCTCATGACTGCGCGCCGATCTTGGCCAGGCCGAGGGTGCGGGCGATCAGGGTTTCGCGCAGGCCGGCGGGGAGTCGCTGGAGCACCCCGGCGAGGCGGGCGTCGCCCGGGACGACGTAGTGGCGCCGGGGGTTGGCCGACCGGAGCGCCTTGAGCACGGTCCTGGCGGCCGCGTCCGGCGGCGCGGGGCGCAGGGCGGCCTGGGCCTTGGCGGCCGCGGCCAGGTGGCGGGCGTAGCGGGCCACCTGTTGCGGGTCGGCCAGCGCGAGAGCCGCACCGGCGTTCTTCTCGGCCTTGGCGAAGATGTCGGTGGCGGTGCTGCCGGGTTCGACGACGATGACGGGGATGTTCCAGGCGGCCAGCTCCAGGCGGAGCGCGGCCGACATCGCGCCGAGCGCGGCCTTGCTCCTGGACAGCGCGGACAACAACGGTAAGGGGACCCGCGCGGTCGGGGCGCTGACGTCGACGATTCCGGCGCGGCCGAGCCGCAGCAGCGGCAGGAAGGCCTGGGTGCGCCCGGTCGTGGCCTCCTACGGCGGCCGTGACCGAGGCTTCCGCTCGCACGGCGAACGGTTGCGGGAGCATCTGCGGGCGCTCGGCGTCGACCACGACGTCACGATCTATCCGGAGGCCGGTCACTCGTTCATGACCGACGGCCACCACCCGATCGCGAGCCTCGCTCACCTTTTCGGATCGTCGGCGACCCGCATCGCGGTGCGGAGGCACTGAGCGCTCATCGCGCCGGTTCACGGACGAGGGGCCGCGGAGGGTTCCGGCTTGCGGGACCCGAACGCGTACGACAGTGCGACGCCGAAGCACAGGGACATCGAGATGCCCAGGAGGAGATCGCTCAAGGCCGCGGCGAACCCCATGCCCATGGCCAGGCCGCAGGAGAGGCCGAGAGTCCAGTCGGGGGAGTTCTTCGGTTTCGTCATGGCTCACATACTCCCGCGAGGGCCGCAGCCGGAGCAGAGGCGGAGATCACCGGCGTCGTATGACATCGGTCAGCAGGGCGCCGCGGTGACACCCGTACCTCAGGAGGCCTTCCACGTCACGGGCTCGGCTCCCTCGGCGGTGGAGGAGAAGGTGACGGTGACGGGCTTGTCGCCCTGGCCGACGAGGTACACGCCGCACTGCCGGACGCTCTTGCCCGGCTGCACCATGCCGTAGGGCGCGGAGGATGGGCAGCCCTTGGGGCCGTTGCTGCCGATCGCGATGAGGGTGAGCTTGCGCAGGGTCTGTCCGCTTTCGGTACGCAGGAAGACCGCCTCGTCCATGCCCGGGTACAGCTTGGACGTGCCGTTGTTGCGGTACGAGAGCGTGACGAAGTAGACCGTGGCGGCCTTCTGCCTGGCGTTCAGCTTGTACCCGGCGAGCGCGCCGGCGCCGGCCTTGCGCACGCTCTTCAGCGTGACGGTCAGCGGCACGTCCTTGTCCTTCGTGTCCTTCCACGTCACCTTGGCCGGCTTGCCCGCGGCCAGCACGCCGCCGCCGATCTCGCCGCCCTCCACCTTCCACGTCCTGGTGACGGACTCGTCGCTGTAGGAGACGGTGGCGGGCTTACCGTTCTCGGGCAGCATCACGACCCGGCACTCGGTCGCCGCCTGGCCGGCCGCCAGGGTTTTCGGCGCATTCGTGCCGACGCACGTCTCCAGCGGGCCGGTGCCGGGCGAGGCCAGGGGGTTGCCGCTGAAGAACGAGACGGCCTTGCCGGCGGTGCCGTCGGCGAGCGCCAGGCGGAAGTTCCTGACGGCCATGGCGGGCTCGACCGTACCGGATCCGGTGTTGGTGATCGACACGGTGAGATAGTGCGGCACCATCCCGCGCATGTCGTCGTCGAGCCGTACCCCGTTGAGGTCGTCCACCGAGCCGCGCGTGAGCAGGGTCGGGTTGAGCGTCAGCTTGTGCACCTTCTTGTCGCGGTCGGTGTGGTTCACTCGCCGCGGTGCGGTGTCGAGCGTCAGCGGTGTACCGGGGGACGCGGGCTTGTCCGCCGCCTGCGTCTTGTCCGCCGTCTTCGGCTTCTCGCCGCCGGCGCTCTCGCTGCTGCCGGCGCCTCCACAACCGGCCAGGAGCAGTGCGAGAACACCCGCCCCGGCGATGGTGTTGATCCGTCGGCTGACGCGCTGCACTGCGAACCCCCGTCGTTCCTGACTCCCGTTGCGAAGGACCACCCTAAACGTGACCTGCACCGCTCCTCCGGTCGGTACGGAACTGCGCGTTCGGCGGGAGCTCGGCCACGTTCTGGGAAGCGCGACTGGCTGTGTGCTGTCCTGGTGGCTGTGGCGTCGCGATTGCGATATGTCTCGGCCTCGTCGCGGTCCTTAGCCTGCTGTCCGCCTTACAAGTGGCACTCGTGTGCGGCGCGCCATGGGGAGGCCTCGCATGGGGCGGGCAGCACCGGGTCCTCCCGGCACAGTTGCGGGTCGGCAGCGGCATCGCGTGGTGCTCTATGTCGCGTTCGCAGTCGTGGTCCTGGACCGTGCCGGCTGGATCGACGCGGTGCCAGACTCCGTTGCGGTGGTCGGCACCTGGGCGGTGTTCGCGTTCACGGCGCTCAGTGTCATCCCGAATGCGGTGTCCCGAAGCTAGCCGGAGCGGTACGCCGGAACGTCTGCCGCGTTCATGCTCGCGGCGTCCAGTCTCGTCATCGCGCTCAATGGGGCCGGGGCGCCGGGATAACACCCGCCGGGCCAGCGACCGTCGCATCGTCTTTCGACCACCTACCTTCGCTTCCCCCCTATAGCCTGGGCCTGACTCCCGGTATCGGCACATATGCGGGAGGTGGGCAAAGCCGCCGGGACTTCGTGCCCGAACCGGTCGCAGAGCGACCCGTCCCGGCGAAGGGCCGCGAGCGCTGTCTCTGATGCGGCGCCCGCGGATAAGCGTACGCATCCCACGATCGACCTAACGACCGACCCTCGAACGAGTCACCGTCTTAGGTGGCTTCGAGCACGAAGAACAGGAAGCACACGAACCTCATGCCGGTGATCTCGCGAAGCTCCTCGGGGAACCGTTCGCGGGCCTCCGGCACGAACGGCGGTTCACTGATGACGCTGATGCGAAAGCCCGCCGCGGTGAAGGCCTCGGTCATCGCGTGCAGCGGCCGGTCCCAGAACCTCATCTGGACGGTCTGTCCGCCCATGGTCCATTCGTCAGTCCTGGTACGGGTCTCGAAATACTTGGGCTTTTCCCCGGCCATCTGCTGCAAGAGAACGACGCTCAAAGGATGATCGACCGAGACGAGGAGCCGGCCGCCAGGCTCCAGCACGCGTCGCAGCTCCGCCAGTGGCGGTCCCCAGTCTTCCAGGTAGTGCAGCACCAGGGACGCGATGACGTCGTCGAACGCGTCGTCGGGGAAGGGCAGCGGGCCGCCCAGGTCGGCGACCCGCAGATCCGCGTCGGCGCCCAGCCGCCGTCGGGCCTGCTCCAGCATCCCCGCGCTCGCGTCGATGCCGGTGACCAGCGCGCCTCGATCACGCAGCTCGGCGAACAGCGGACCCGAGCCGCAACCGGCGTCGAGGATGCGCCGGCCGGTCACATCCCCGGCGAGCTCCAGCATCGCGGGCCGCTCGTAGTACGCGTTCAGGAGACTGGTCTCGTTCTCGGCCGTGTATCCCTCGGCCATCCTGTCGTAGTCGTTGAGTCGCGACGGAGGAGCGGTCTTGCCCTGCTTCTCGGGTGTAGTCGTCATGCGGGAGATTTTGGCCTATCCGCCACGGGTTGTGTCCGGTCCCGGCAATCATGTCAGTCTGATGCCGCGGCTCGGTGTATCGCGGGCAAGACGATGGAGTCGACGATCTCGGCGATCATCCGCTGGTCGGGCGGCCGGCCGTACAGGATGGCCTCGTTGCGGATGAGGTCCATCGGGAGTGTGGCCACGCGGGAACAACCGGACGGTGGGAATCTCGCCGGGTCTCGGCCGCGTGCCGGCGCGGACCTCGCCGTGGATCGTCCCGGGGGTCAGGCGGGGCGACGGCCGGTGGCGCGTCGGGCTTTCAGCCACAGTCCCGTCGTGACCAGCCAGGGCATGGCCAGCAGGGCCGTCCAGGTGATCGCCTGCCACAACCGTGCCGGTGCGGAGCCGGAGAGCTCGGCTGTCGCCCATTGGAGCAGTCCCGCCAATACGGGCAGCACGAAGAAGCCCAGCCACGCCGCCACAAGGAACCAGCCGCCCACACATACCCATCGGAACCAGCGCCCGGCCCGCAGATCGCGCGGGTCGGCGGCGCTCAGCTCGGACGCCTCGTCCTCGCGCAGCCGGCCGAAGGCCTGCCGCAGGAGGAGCGTCTTGACCCGCCACAGGTCCTTGCACCCGAGCCAGGTGATCAGCACCGCGTACAGGTCGGTACGCAGGAAGACCATGCACTGGAAGGCCATCTGGAAGATCAGCGTGTACGCCACCGCGGCCAGCACCGGATGGTCGGCGGACATGCGCCAGCCGAGCACCACCGCCAGCATCACCGAGTCCGCGGCGAGGCCGGCCAGGAGCGGTCCGTACCGCCGGCGTCGGGGCACCGACCAGAGGAGCGACAGGTCGGTCTCGAAGACCACGAACATGAGCCGCCGGTCCAGCCCGAAGCGCGCCGGTATGTCCAGGGACCGCGCCGCGAGCCAGTGCCAGATCTCGTGCACCACGACGAGCGCCAGCCACAGCGGGTAGAACAGCAGCGAGCTGAGGCCGACGTCGGGCAGGGCGAAGGCGTCCCGGCCGGGATCCGGGCGCACCGACGGCACCGCGATCAGCGCGGCCAGGCAGAAGATCGCGGCGGCGGCGTACAGGATCCAGGCGGTGCGGCCGAACAGCGGGCGCACCAGTGCGGGCCGCGGCCCCCGCAGCCAGCGGCGGCCCTGGACGGGTGCCGTGGCGACCGGCGCGTTCTCACCCTCCCCCGCCACGAACCCCAGCTCGCGCAGTGTCTCGACGAACGAGGGCACGTCCACGGGCTCGCCCGCGAACGCCTCAGCCCGCGCGGCGGCCTCGTCGAAGCTCGCGCCGTCGCGCAGCGCCGCGATCACCACGCCGCCGACGGCCGGGATGGACACGAACGTGCCCGTCTCCGGATCCCCGACCAGCACTTCCTCGCCCTCGTCCAGGAGGCTGAGCGGGCGTAACCGTACGGTCTGGGCGGTCATCGCGGGCACACCGGGCAGTCCGGGTCGGCGTTGAACGGCTGGCGTACGGGGGTGAGCCCCGCACGGAGGTCGAGCTTGACGAACGCGCCGGCCGCCTGCGGCTCCTCGAAACCCGTGAGGTAGCGCAGTGCCTCGTAGGCGACCAGCGAGCCGATCTGCGCGGCCACCGGCGCGATGAGCAGGTTCTGTTCGCTGATGCGGGCCCTGCTGCGCTCGACGAAGCCTCCCGCCGTGGGCTCGTCCGCGGCGGGCCGGTCCCGCCAGTCGCACTGCACGCAGGGGCTGCGGCCGGGGTCGACGGAGTAGTACATGATCTGGGAGCGGGTCATGCCGCCCACGACGAGCGGGATCTTGGCGCGGACCGCGGCCGCGTTCGTCCACAGGTGGGCCTCGGGATGCCCGTCGAGCCCGCCCACGATGACGTCGACGCCCTCCACCAGGTCTGTCAGGTCGTCCGGGCCGGAGATCCAGCGGTCCACGGCCCGTACGGCGATGCGCGGGTCGTAGGCGCGCACCCACTCCTCCGCGCACGTCACCTTGGACCTGCCGATGTCGGCGTGGTGGTAGAGGAACTGCCTGGCGAAGTTGCGGGACTCGACGTCGTCCCGGTCGACCAGCGTCATGCGTCCGATGCCCAGACCGGCCAGGCACTGAACGATCGAGCTGCCGCCGCCCCCGACGCCGAGCACCAGCACGTGCGCGCGCCGGACGGCGTTCACGAACGCCGCGCGGGGGCGGCCGAGGCGAGCGTACGTGCCGAAGAACGCGAGGTTGGAGAAGTGCCTGGCGTCCAGGTCCGGGTCGCCCAGGCTGCCGTCGCCGTCCTCTTCGATCAGGCCGAGAGCGTCGAGCGCGGACACCGCCTCGCGCACCTCGTCCTCCCCCAGTTCCACGCCATCGGCCGCCAGCCGCTCGCGGAGTTCGGCAACCGTGGCCGGGTCGCCTTGCATCGCGGCGAACAGTGCGGCCACCCGGCCTTCAGGGTCGGCGAGGGTCACCACCTCGCGTGGGTCGGTGAGGACGTACAGGTCCTGGCCCTGCGGTTCCCACACACAATCCTTCAGTACAACCCGCAACGCTGCTCCTCCATGTGAGAGGTGGGCGGGACCGCACGGATAGACCGAGCGGCCCGCCCACACTTCGATTTAGATCGGGGCGTTCTGCGTGGCCTTGATCGCCTCGACCTTGCGAACCTCGATCTTCATGGGGACCTCCTCATTCGGGGGTGGGGTTTACAGCGCGTCCAATCTGGCTCCCGCCGCCATACAATCGCCACAGTCACGCCATAGTGGGGGGTGGCCTCGTGACCAAGGTGACGTTCGAGGTGCTCGGTCCTGTGGTGGTCCGTCATCCGGACGGCCGGCAGGCGGAGTTGACGAGGAAGGCCAGGGCCGTACTGGCGGCTCTTCTCCTGCACGCCAACACGCCCGTCACCCGACAGCGCCTGATCGAGGCGCTCTGGGACGATCCTCCCGCCTCGGCCGTGTCGAACGTCCAGACGTACATCAGCCAGATCCGTCGCGCGCTGCCCCCCGCTGCGCGCCTGCACACGCTGGACAGTGGCTACCTGCTCGAAGTCGCCCGCGAGGACGTGGACCTCCTGGTCTTCGAAGACCAGGTACGCCTGGCCGCGGCCGAGGCTGATCCGGAGCGGGCGGCCCGGCGGCTTGACCGGGCGCTGCGGCTGTGGCGCGGCACGCCCGCCGAAAACACCCCGCTGACCGGCACCATGACGGCGCGCTTCGCTGAGCTGGAGGAGCGTTTGGCCGGGGCACGCTTCGACTGGGCGGACCGGCTGCTGCAGCTCGGCATGGAAACCGAAGCCGTGGGCGGATTACGGCGTTTCACCCGTGAGCACCCGTTACGCGAACGGGGCTGGCTGCAACTCATGCTGGCGCTGTCGCGGCTGGGCCGGCGGGGAGAAGCGCTGGAGACCTATCAGCGGGCGCGGACCGTCCTCAACGATGAGCTCGGCATCGAACCCGGCCCCGAGCTGCGGCAACTCCAGGCCGCCGTCCTCGCGGGAGGCACGCCGGAACCCGCTCCCCCGGCACCTGCCCAGCCCGTGGCGCTCTGCCAGCTTCCTCCGGACATCGCTGACTTCGTAGGCAGGACAGAGGAAGTGGCGACCCTTCTGGTCGCGTTACGCGCCCCCGACGCCCCGCCGGCCGTCGCCCGATTACGCGGGCCCGTACCCACCGCGCCGGCCATCACGGTCATCACGGGACCACCCGGAATCGGCAAGAGCACGCTCGCGGTCCGCGTCGCCCACCTCGTGCGCCCCGACTTCCCCGACGGCCAGCTCTACCTGCGCATGTCGAGCGGCTCGTCCGGGCCGAGGGAGCCCTATTCCCTGCTGGCCGAACTGTTGCGGGGGCTGCAGCCGGACGCTTCCGACCTCCCCGCCACCCTCGAAGGCCGGGCCGCCCTGTTTCGCTCTTTGGTGGCCGACCGCGCCCTGCTGATCGTGCTCGACAACGCGGCCGGCGCCGATCAGGTGAGCCACCTGCTGCCGGGTACGCCGCACAGCGCTGTGCTGGTGACCAGCCGCGGGCCTCTGACCACGCTGCCCGGCGTGACCACCGTGCCGCTCGGCGTCCCCACTGAGGACGAGGCACGAGCTCTGCTCGAGGGCATCGCAGGTGAGACCAGAGTGCGCGGCGAGCCCGAAGCGGCTCGGAAGATCCTGCATGCCTGCGGCTACCTGCCCCTCGCCATCCGCATCGCCGGGGCTCGGCTCGCGACCCGGCCGGGCTGGCCGATGCGCACCTTCGCAGCACGGCTGGCCGACAACGCGGCGCGACTGGACGAGCTGGCGATCGGAGGCCAGGACGTGCGGGCCGGGTTCGCCATGAGCTATGACGCGCTGCCCGACGTGGCGCGCCGGGCGTTCCGGCTGCTCGGGCTGGCCGGACTCGACAGTACGGCCGACTGGAGCCTTGCGGCGCTGATGGGAGTGAGGCAGCGAGAGGCGGAAGCGGCGGCCGAGACTCTCGCCCTGGCCGGTCTGCTGAGCGCTGAGGAGGTGGACCTCTGCGGTCAACCCCGCTATCGCATGCACGACCTCCTCCAGGACTTCGCCCACGAGCGCGCGGAGGCGGAGGAGAGCCCGGCCGGCCGCCGCGCCGCACTCGCCAGGTTGGTCGAGGAGTGCCTACGCAGGGTCCGGGGAGGCATGCGGGACTACCCGCCGCCCGCGCGGCCTCCTCTGCAGGAGTACTCCTCGGATCACCGGGACAGCTCACGGACCTGGCTGCTGGCGGAGCGCGGGACCCTGGAGGCCGCCGTCGCCCTGGCCGAACCGGCCCAGGCCGTGGAGCTGGCGCAGCGCCTGTCCCCGTTCCTCGCCGCCCACGGGTTCCGGCAAGAGGTCTCGGACCTGCTCGAAGGTGTCGCCCAGCGCGCGCCCGACACCAGGTCGGCCATGCTCACTCGGCTGGTTCTGGCCGACATCGAGTTGGAGTATCACCGGTGCCGCTCCCCCGCAGCCGACCCGGCTGATCTCCTCGCCTACTTCGAGCAGAGCGGCGATGGCCACGCCTGCGCATATGCGCTGCTGGCCCTGGCCACCCGCGATCTCATGGAGGGATGGCCGGGCGAAGCCCTCGCCAGGGCTGAGCGCGCGATCGCCCGCTTCGAAGCCCTCAAGGACACGTACGGGCTGCTGAACGCGCTGAGCACGGCCGGCGGCGCGTACCTCGACCTGGGCCGCCACGAGGCGGTCGCCACCGTGTGCCGGCGCGGGCTCGGCCTGGCCACCGAATCTCGGTACGGTGATCACGCGGTCAGGTTCCGGCGCATGCTCGGCATCGCATCCTTCAACAGCGGGGAGGTGGAGGTGGCGATCGAGCATTACAAGCAGAGCATCAGGAGCAGCCGGGCGCTCGGCTGGGGTCCTGGGGAGCGCATCGCCCTGCGGCGGCTGGGCGAGGCATACAGTGCGCTCGGCCGGTACGAACTGGCCAGGACAGCCTTCGACCGGTGCGCCCTGCTGTTCTTCCAGGCAGGTGATGCCCACGGCCAGGCACTGACGTTCTACGCTCTCGGCGAGCTGAGCCGCGAGCGCGGCCGTGCCGAAGAGGCCCGCCGGTACTTCCACCGCTGCCTTGACCTGGTGCAGGAGCCGCTCTGGCGCTCGCGTGCCACCGCCCGCCTCGCCGGCCTGAGCTCTGCCGACGTCGGTGCGGCGCCGGGGGCGGGCATCAGCGCGGCGCGTCCGAGTGGCGGAGGGCACGGTGCCTGAAGAAGCCGGGCGTGGCTCCCTTCCGGACAAGCTGGTCGAGCAGTATGCCGAGACGCTTCGAGCACTGTGCCTCGACACTTTCGCGTATACGTTGACCATTGCCGAATCCGGCCGGCTGACGTCGGCGGAGGCCATCAGCCGCCTGCGAGCGGCCCCTCCTTGGCAGTCGGCCTACCCTCCAGGGCCTTATGCCACTGAAGGCGATGATGATCTCACCCTGATAGCCATCGGCAACGGAATCGTCACACTCGATGGAATCAACCCGGACCCTCACCGTAAGGAACTGACCGACCGGCTGGCCGGCCCAGGACTCAGGCACTGGTACCTGGCCCAGGACATCGAGGGCAACAGCACTCTGTATGTACGGCACGGAGATGCCGAAGGGGAGGTGCAGTGTCCCGAACCCCTCGCTGATGAGTTCACACCTTGGACGAAGTTCCTCGGCCCCCTGACGCCGTACACGGCGCTCCTCGCATCCCTCTATGACGACATGGAACTGGACGCAACCGCCATGTTCCTGGCCATCATCGAGCATGAAAGCGGAGTGCGTTTCGACAGGGCCTTACTCGACAAGCCGAGCCTCAACGTGCCGGCCGATCCGCAGCGTCCTGTCGAGTAGCCGGCGATGTGTGTGACGGCGTGCGGCCCGTGGCCCGTGGCCCGTGGCACCGCAGGCAGCGTATTCCGCAGCTCACCCACGGTTGATGGACAGATGCATGCTGCGGTAGTCGAAGGTGATGGCGTACGGCTTGAAGAACTCGTGGCTGAAGTTGGCGATCAGGTCGAAGCCGAACATGGCCGACTGGCCGGGTCCGGGGAAGCCGGGGAAGACCTTTTCAGCCGCGTGGCCAGGGAGGTTGCGGCCGACTGCGCGGCCCAGGCTGATGCGCTTGGCCGTGATCGGGTAGAGCTTGTTCCCGCCGGGCTGCTCTATCGGGTGGTCGCGGTCCACCGTGATGCCGCCCGCCCGCTCGGCGATCTGCACCGTGGTGTCGAGGGCGACGCCGATGCCGCCGGTGTCGACGGTGACCATGCGCGGGCCGTAGTGGCCGATGCTGCCCACCGTGCAGGGGAAGTGGTCGCCGGCGAGCCAGAGCGGCAGCCGGTCGACAAGGCGCGCTCGCGGTGCGGTTGCGGTTCTGGGCTTCAGGGTCAGGGCCTTGCGGGCGTAGTCCATCGTGGTCAGGAAGTGGTAGAAGATCGTCGTTCCGAAGGCGCCCGCCGCCGACGTGCCGTCCGGCAGAGGCGGACGGCGCGCGTTGCTCCACTGCACCGGCAGGTTGCGGATCTCGATGTTGCCTACCCGGAACGAGTCGAGGACGCCCAGCGATATGTCGATCGGCTGGTTGTTGGCCACCCCGCCGCTGATGGTGGTCACCGCGCGCAGGCCGGCCTCCTGCGCCATCTCCTCCGACAGGTCGAGCGTGGCATAGGTGTCGAGCCAGAAAGTGCCACGCCGGCCGTTCACGGTGGCCTCGACGGCGGGCACGGGGTCGAGGGTGACGAAGGGGACGTGCGCGCTCTTCGCCCCGCGCAGTTGCCAGGGAGTGCCGCTGATGTGGGAGTAGAGCTCGCTCAGCGCCTTGTCGCGCGGCCGGTCGACCTTTCGCAGCAGCGGGACCGCCTTGGACAGCCGGTCCTGCCGGACGAAGCACTCGGCCAGCCGCTGCGCCGAGGCGACGTCGTCGGGCTGCAGGTCGAGGGCCTTGGACAGCCGCTTCTCCGCCTCCCCGAAGCGGTTGGACAGCAGCGCGATGTAGCCGAGCTGCGCGTGGGCTCGCGCGTCACGCGGCCGCCTGCGCAGCCGGTGCCGGTAGCCGCGCTCGGCCGCGGATAACTTGCCTGCCTTGAACAGGGCGTCGGGGTCACTGTCCGCCTCAGCGGCGGTGGCCGGCAGGGCGAACGCCGTCGACGGAAGCACCGCTCCCGCCGCCACGGCCAAGCCCGTCTGCCGCAGGAACGCGCGCCGATCGGGGAAGTGCGGGTCTGTCATGCGAAGGCTCCTTGGTCCGGTCCGCCGACCGAACGCGGCGGGCGAGGACATCCAACAGGCAAGCGTGTTTCCTCCGCGTTTTCACCGCCGTACCGGCCCGTCCCCCGCTGACGCGGGCGGGCCGGGGTCACCCTTGGGTACGGAGAGCTCTCCAGGGAAGATGACCTCATGCCCACCGCGCCGGAGTCCCTTGCTCAGGGTGTGACCGCGCGAGCCCGGACCCACCAGCGGAGAGAGCACCCGTGACAGACGCGACGTCCTTCCTGTTCGAACGCCTGCACGCGGTCGGCCTCACCGACGTCGCCGCGGTCGAGCCGGTCACCGGAGGCCTCGCCGCGACCGCGGGCCTCGCGCGTCGCGGTGACGGCACGTCGGTGTTCGTCAAGGCGTTCGGCGAGCCGCCGTCGGGCGACGTCTTCGCCGCAGAGGCCGAAGGGCTCACCGTACTGCGCGAGGCGGGCGGCGTCGCCACACCTGAGATCATCTTCGCCGACCGCGACCTGCTCGTCCTGTCCGTACTGCGACCGCGGCCGGCAACCGAGGCATTCTGGGAGCAGCTCGCTCATGCGCTCGCCCACCTGCACACCACCACGCGCTCCCCGCGATTCGGATGGCACCGCGACAACTGGCTGGGCCGTCGCCAGCAGGTCAACACCTGGAACGACGACGGGTACGAGTTTTTCGCCCAGCATCGCTTGCTGCGCTGGCTCGGCGAACGTCGCGTCCGGGAGGCGCTCGACGCCGCGGGCCGGGCGGCGCTCGAGCGGCTGTGCGATCGGCTGCCCGAGCTGCTGCCGGTCAGGCCCGCGTGCCTGACGCACGGCGATCTGTGGGCGCAGAACGTCATGGCCACCCCCGACGGGCGGCCCGCGCTGATCGACCCCGCTGTGTCGTACACATGGGCCGAGGTCGACCTGGCCCACCTGTGGACGACGGCGCCGCCGCCCGAGGCGCACGTGTTCTTCGACCTGTACGCCGAGTTGACCGGGCTCGATCACGACTGGCGCGAACGCATGCCGATCCTTCAACTGCGCCAGCACCTGGCGGTGATCGCCCAGTTCGACCCTGACTGGGGCGCCGCCGACATCCTCCGCGCCACGCTCGCCCCGTTCCGCCGGCGGCCCAAGGATCAGCCGAGTGGTCACGGAGTCAGCGAGGTGCTGCGAGGACGTCCTGGAGTACGTCCTTCAGCGTGACGCGGGCCAGCTCGCTCCGGAGGGTCTCCTCGATGCCGTCGTAGATGCGCCGCATCGCCGGCTGGATGCCGTGACCCACCACACATTCCGGGTCTGGGGCGGCGCGGTGCAGCGCGAACAGCGGGCCGGGTTCCACCGCCTCGTAC
Organism: Nonomuraea mesophila; assembly: GCF_004352805.1. Classification (NCBI taxonomy): domain Bacteria; kingdom Bacillati; phylum Actinomycetota; class Actinomycetes; order Streptosporangiales; family Streptosporangiaceae; genus Nonomuraea; species Nonomuraea mesophila. Next base: position 28,254 of record NZ_SMLD01000049.1, on the reverse strand, counting down.
ACGTCGAGCAGCGTCATCGACTCCAGGTCGCGCGCCAGCGACCAGCCCGCGCCCACGCCACGCCGGGACTCCACGAGCCCCGCCCTGCGCAGGTCGCCGAGCAGCCGCCGGATCACCACGGGATTGGTGTTCACGCTGGACGCGATCTGCTCGGAGGTGGCGACCTCATGGCCCTGGCGCTGGTACAGGCCGATCCAGGCCAGCGCGTGGGCGGCGATGGTCAGCCTGCTGTTGGCGCTCATGAACTCGTCCCTCTCGATCGCGACTGACGATGTTACGGCAACCGTCGTAACATCTATGGTTGCGACACTGTCGTAACTACGACTGTTACATCTATCCGAAGATGGTCAACCCGTGAGGTGAGATAGATGAACAAGCCGCTGACAGGCAAGGTCGCCCTGGTCACCGGAGGGTCCCGCGGGCTGGGAGCCGCCACCGTACGGCTGCTTGCGGAGCAGGGCGCCGACGTCGCATTCACCTACGTCAGCTCCGGCAAGCAGGCGCAGGCCGTCGCCGACGAGGTACGCGACAAGGGAGCGAAGCGAGGGCGGCCGCGTCATCACGGTGAGCTCCGGGTTCGGCACCCGGGCCGGTGTCCCGGGCGTGGCCGACTACGCGGCGACCAAGGCGGGGGTCGAGCGGTACACCATGGGCGTCGCCCGCGACCTCGGCCCCCGCGCCATCACCGCCAACGTCGTCGAAGCCGGGCTGATGACGGGCGGCATGGAGCCGCCGGACCCCGAGACCCTCAAGGCCCTGCTCAGCTCGCTGTCCCTGCAGCGCGTGGGACACCCCGACGAGATCGCCGCGGCGATCGCCTTCCTGGCGAGCCCCGCCGCGTCGTACGTCACGGGCGCCGTGCTGGACGCCCACGGCGGCTACAACGCCTGAGCCCGCAGCGCCGCCGCCGGCGCACCCCGTGCCGGCGGCGAGTGAACCTTGACGAACAGCCGAAGGCAGGCGATCCAGCGGCCTTGCGGGGTTGTACCTATGAGTATGTACACTCCCCGGGTGAGCACCAGGGAACGACTCGTCGAGAGCACGCGCGGGCTGCTGTGGGAACGCGGCTCGACGCGCAGGACGAGGGTGTGACGTTCCTGGGGCACTTCCTGCTCGACACCGGTGAGAAGGCCGAGCTCGAGTTCCCCCGACCTCTGATCCTCCGGACCGACGTCCGCGAGCGTCACGGCCTCAGTGCTCCCATGCCTCGTCGGGGATGCGATAGAAGGTACGGGTCGACGTCCACCATTCCCGGTCGGCGAAGCGTCCCGTGATCCGGCCCACCAAGCACCACAAGGTGTGGACGTCCTGCTCGAGTTCGGTGTCGGGATCGAGCTCCAGCCCTGCTGTGAAGGGCCGGTAGTCAGGGAGGGCCATGTATCCGCCCTCCTCGTACGGCGGCATGACGTCGTCGATCAGCTCTCCGTCGTAGTGGAGGTGTAACGGCCCAAGCCCTTCACCCACTTCCCCCATGAAGTTGAGCTGGAAGACCCGACGCCGTCCGAGATCGTCGATCGCGGGATGGCTGGAGTAGAAACCGAAGACGAACGCATGGGTCCAGCCGGGCGCGTGCGGGCCGATCCACACGCCCTTCGCAGGGGGGCCTTCGTACGTTCCCGCCAGCGTTTTCAGGTCGCATTCCAGCCGCGATTCCCGGTCCACCCGGAATCGGCGGGACAGTTCCTGCGGATCGTCGGTCTCGACCCAGAGGGCGTGGAAGCCGAGGTGCAGCCCGTGCCCGTACTCGACCAGCAGTTTCCACTGGTTCTCTGCCGGGTCTGCCTGGTCGGGGTTCAGCATGGTGTACGTCCTCACCCTGCGATGTCGAGGCTCAGCGGCGTGGGAGGCCGATCGGAAAGAGGGCGCGCAGGTCGTCGAAGGCTTGGAGGAGGTGCGCGTCCAGGCTCTGGGAGGAGTCGTCGATCCAGGATTACCACCTGGCCGCTCACACCGGCGTTCGTGCCGGCAACGTGGCCGCCGATCATCCGGCCGGCGCCTCCGCCGCGCCCACGTCGGGGCCGCTGAGGCTCGCGTCCGTCGCGCCGAGGCTCATGTCCTGGGTGCCTATGACGGACAGCAACTCCAGCTGGGCCGCGCCATGGCTGCCGGGCGGCGCGGTGAACCACAGCAGGCGCTGGCGGCCGTCCTCGCTGAACAGGCTGTGGCAGTCCACCTCGATGATCCCCAGCGCCGGGTGGACCAGGCGCTTGTGGTCGGCCCTGCGCAGCGCCACGTCATGGGCGTCCCACAGGGCGGCGAACTCGGCGCTGCGCCGCCGCAGCGCCGCCACCATCCGCGTCACGTGGGCGTCGCGGCCGCGCCGGGCGGCGACCGCCCGCAGGTCGGACACGAAGACCCGGGAATGGTGCGGGTGCTCGTCCGGCGGGTACAGCGCGCGGGCGGCGGGGTCGGTGAACCAGCGGTAGACGTAGCTCGCCTTCGGACCCTGCCTCATCGGATGCCGGCCGATCAGCGCGGCGCCCAGGTCGTTCTGTGCGAGGGTCTCGTGCAGGTCGGTGATGATCATCGCGGGTGTCGTGGCGAGCCGGTCCAGCATGGCCAGCATGGCCGGCTGGACGTGCGCGGTCGGGCCGTGCGCCGCCGGGACGGGCCGACCCGCGAGGTGGAACAGATGGTCGCGCTCGTCGCCCTCCAGCCGCAGCGCGCGGGCGAGCGCGGCCAGCGTCTGGGCCGACGGCTGGGCGCCGCGCCCGCGTTCCAGCTCGGTGTAGTAGTCCGCCGACAAGCCCGCGAGCTGCGCGACCTCCTCCCGGCGCAACCCGGGCACCCGGCGCCGGGTACCGGCGGGCAGGCCGACGTCGGCCGGCCGGACGCGGGCGCGGCGGGTCTTCAGGAACGCGGCGAGTTCGCGGAGGTTCACCTCTCCATCGTGACCCCTGGCGGGCGGTCGTAGCCAGGGGATGACAACCCCTGGGTGAACTCAGCCCTGGCCGGTCGGGCGGGTTCCGGGCGAGCGTGATGGGGAGCTGCACTCCCCGGACCACCGAAGTTCCCGAACCAACGATGGCAAGGAGAATCATGAGACGCGGTATCGCCCTACTCGTCGGCGCGGTCCTGGCGGCCGGCCCCAGCCTGCCGGCGCACGCGCACCCCAGCCACCCGGCGCCCACGACACCTGCCGCGACGCCTGCGGCGGCCGACCCGACCTATGGAAAGGGGTGGCGGGCGCGGGCGGCCATCGGCGGCGGGCCCCGTCAGGAGCACAGCGTCGCCGCGCTCGGTCACCGGGTCTACGTCCTCGGCGGCATCGTCCCCGACCCGGCCGGCGGTGTCGTCACCACCGGGCGGATGGAGGTCTACGACACCCGGCGCGACACCTGGTCGGAGGCGGCCCCGCTGCCCGTCGTGATGAACCATCCCAATGTGGCGACGGTCAACGGCCGGATCTACGTGCTCGGCGGGCTGTCCGGTGGCGCGTCGTGGCAGGCCCTGCGTGACAGCTTCGTGTACGACCCGCGTACCGACCGGTGGACGTCCCTGCCGCCGATGCCCGCCGGCATCGAGCGGGGCAGCGCCGCCATGGGCGTACGCGGGACGAAAATCTATCTCGCGGGCGGCATGCGCACGCTGACGCCCGGCGCCGGCGGCCTGCAGGACACGGTGGACCTCGTGTCGTCGTACGACGTCGTGACCGGCCGGTGGGAGAGCCTGCCGAACCTGCCGCAGGCGCGCGACCACGTCGGCGGCGCCATCATCGGCGGGACCTTCTACGTGCTCGGCGGCCGCGACCGGGGGCAGGTCAACGTGCGCGACACCGTGTACGCACTCGACCTGCGCTCGCGCCGCTGGTCGGAGCGGGCGCCGATGCCGACGGCCCGGGGCGGCATCGCGACCGCGGCCGTGGGCAACAAGATCTACACGTTCGGCGGCGAGGGACGGCACGACGGGACGAACCCGAACACGGTCTTCTCCGAGACCGAGGCGTACGACACGGCGCGCGACCGCTGGGTGCGCCTGGCGCCGATGCCGGTGCCCCGGCACGGGACCGCCGCCGTCGCGGTGGGCGGCACGATCTACATCCCCGGCGGCGGCACCGCGGGCGGCGCGGCCCCCGTGGACGTCAACGACGCCTACCGTCCGTCGGCCGCCGGACGTCAGCCCTCCTGATCGGGTGAGAACGATGCGCCCGGCGGGAAACTGCTCTCCCGCCGGGCGCGTTCGTGCTGGTGATGGTGGTTTCCCGGTACGCCGTAACAGCGTTCCATCGGGTCCGTACGGGCTCTCAGGCGGCGTAACCGCGCAGGAAGGCGCGTACGGCCGCCTCGGCGTGCGCGCGGGCCTGCTCGGGAGGAAGCGGGTCGAGGTGCGCGGGGTCCTGGGCGACCAGGGCCATGAGGTGCAGCGCGGCCACCTCGGCGTCGTCCAGGCGCAGCCCCGGCAGGGAGGCGAGCCGGGCGGCCAGCTCGCTGCGGACGCGCAGCAGCCCGGCCCGCAGCCAGGCCTCGACGGCGGGGCGCGGAATGTGCTCGGACTCGGCGCGGATCTGGCGGATCAGGGCGAAGTGTCCCGCGTCCTCGTCGTTCCCGGCGACGAAGGCCAGGGCGAAGTCCACCAGATCGGCCTCGAGGTCGGTGACCTTGCGCAGGTGACGGTCGATCAAATCGCTGTGCCGGGCCCGGACCCGGCCGGCGCTCTCCTGGATCACCGCCTGGAACAGGGAGGCCTTGTCGGTGAAGTGGTTGTAGATCGTGCGTGTCGAGACGCCGGCCTCTTTGGCGATGGACTCGATGCTGGAGCGGACGTAGCCGTCCCTGGCGAACACCGTGCTCGCGCCGTTCAGGATCGCCTGACGTTTCTCCGCGGTGCCGCCCCGTGGTCTGCCTGCCACCGACGCTCCTCCCAGTCCGCACCGGGCTCGGTCAGCCCGTCCCCGCACCAGCAGGAGGCGCTGGCCCACATGCTGGACGAGGTCGTCGCGTGGTCGGGAGCCCTGCGCTCACTACGGGTCGCGGCATGACCTCCCAGCTGGAGCGGGCCTTTGGAACTCCTGGTCGCTGGTCGGGTTCCGGGTGCTGCAGGAGCTCGGCGGTGGGCTGCTGATACCGGTGGGCATGACGATCGTGCTGCGCCGCCGGGCACTTCCTGAGGATGGCGCTCGGGGCCGTGCTGATCGCCGGATTCGTGCTGCGGGCCCTGACGGCGGCCGAGCCGCTGCTGCAGCTCCGGTTGTTCGCCAGGCGCCGGCTCGCGGCGTCCGCGGGGACGCTGGTGGTGGTCGCCGGAGCCTACTTCGGCTCGATGGTGCTGCTCCCGCTCTACTACCAGCTCGTACGCGGCCAGGACCCGGCCGCCGCCGGCCTGCTCGGCGTCCCGCAGGTGCTGGCCACGGGCATCATCATGCAGGTCGCCACCCGCCTCGTGGACCGGATCCCGCCCGGCCGGATCGTCGCCCTCGGCACGGTGCTGGCGCCGTCGGGTCTCCTCGTGCTCGCCTGGCAGCTGGCCGCCGACACGCCGTACTGGACGATCATCGCCGCCACGGTCGTGATCGGCATGGGAGTGAGCATGACCATCATGCCCGCCACCGCAGCGGGCACCCGCGGGCTGTCCCACGCGGAGGCCCCGGCGGCCGGCACCGGCCTGGTGATCATCCAGCAGGTCGGCTCGGCCACCGGCACCGCGATCATCACCGCCGCACTCGGCCGCTCCCTCGCCACCCGGCTGCCCGGCACCGACGGCCTCGACCAGGCGTTCGGCCTGCCTCCCTCGGCCGCCCCCGCGCTGGCCGCGTCCTTCCAGGACAGCTACCTCTGGGCCGGCGCCATCATGCTGCTGTCGCTCGTGCCCGCCCTCTTCCTGCCCCGCCGTTGACCGCCTGCGGGTCAGCTCGCGGCGCGGTCGGCGAGCGGGCGGCGGCGCAGCGCGGGGTCGGTCAGGGGCGCGGGGCTCCAGAGACCGACGGGGTGGTAGACGTTGGTGCCGGGCGGCACGAGCTCGTCGATCCGGTCGAGCACGGCGTCGTCGAGCACCAGCGAGGAGCCCTTCAGCAGGTCGTCCAGCTGCTCCATCGTGCGCGGGCCGAGGATGACCGAGGTGATCGCCGGGTGTGACGCGACGAAGGCGACGGCCAGCGCCGGCAGGGTGCAGCCGAGCTCGTCCGCCAGCTTCACCAGCTCCTCGACCACCTCCAGCTTGGCCGCGTTGACCGGAATGGACGGGTCGAACCGTTCCGGAGCGCTCGCGGCGCGGCCCCGCGACATGTCGGCCTGCTGCCCCTTGCGGTAACGGCCGGTCAGGAACCCCCAGCCCAGCGGGCTGTAGGTGAGGACGCCCATGCCGAGCCGCTGTGCCGTGGGAAGGACGTCTCCTTCGATGCCGCGGGCCAGGATGTTGTAGGGCGGCTGCTCGGTGCGGAACCGGTACAGGCCGCGCTGCCGGGCCACGTGGTAGGCCTCGACCGTCTCGTGCGCGGGGAAGGCCGAGCTGCCGAAGGCCCGGATCTTGCCCTGCCGTACGAGGTCGGTCAGTGCGGAGAGCGTTTCCTCGATGTCGGTGCGGTGGTCGGGGCGGTGGATCTGGTAGAGATCGATCCAGTCGGTCCGCAGCCGCTTGAGGCTCGCCTCGACCTCACGCATGATCCAACGCCGCGAGTTGCCGCCGCGGTTGGGCCCCTCCCCCATCGGGAAGTGCACCTTCGTCGCCAGCACCACCTCGTCCCGCCTGCCCTGCAGCGCCTTGCCCACGATCTCCTCGGATTCGCCCGCCGAGTACATGTCGGCGGTGTCGACGACGTTGATCCCGTGGTCGAGGGCGGTGTGGATGATGCGGATGCTGTCATCGTGGTCGGGGTTGCCGGCCGAGCCGAACATCATGGTGCCGAGGCAATGGGTGCTGACCTCGATACCGGTGCCGCCGAGAATGCGATATTTCATGGTTGGGAACCGTAGAATCTAGAGCGGACTCTAGGTCAAACTGGGCCGCATGGCAGGTTTGAGCATCGGCCAGGTCGCCGAACGCACCGGGCTCAGCGTGCACACGCTCCGGTTCTACGAGCGGGAGGGGCTGCTGGCCCAGCCGGTACGACGGGGAACCTCGGGACACCGGGTCTACAGCGAGGACGACGTCGACTGGCTGGGCGTGTGCATCCGGCTGAGAGCCTCCGGCATGCCCCTGACCGACATCCGGCGCTACACCGAGCTCGTCAGGGCGGGCCAGGGCAACGAGGCCGAACGGCTGGAGGTGCTGCGCGAACATCGGGGACGGGTGCTCGCCCAGATGCACGAGCTCGGCCAGTGCCTCGAACTGATCACCCGCAAGGTGGCCGTCTATGAGGGCCGGCTGGGGTTGCGGGACGACGTTCCCGAGTGTGCGCCCTCCGTGCGCTGAACGTCCTGCAGCACACGGTCAAGGGCCGCCCGGCCTGCCGGTCCCCAGTGCGGCTTGCCACCGGGAAGGCCCCGATCTCCGTTCTGCCCCATGAGCATCAGGAAGAGGCTCTTCATGGCGGCCAGCCCGCGGGCGCGCCGGATCGCCGCCTCGTCCGCATGCGCGTACAGGTCGAAGAACCGCGAAGCCGTGCCTGCGGGGAGCAGCACCCACGCGGCGGCGAGGTCCCACGCGGGATCGCCGGCGAAGAGGGCACCGAAATCGATCACGCCCGAGAGCGTCCCGTCCGAGACGACGACGTTCGCGGGATGGAGGTCGCCGTGCACCCACACCGGCGGGCCCTCCCACTCGGGGGCCGCGACGGCATCGGCCCAAACGGCCCGGACGGCTCCGGCGTCGCCCACGACGTCCGGGTCAAGGGCCTGCAAGGACTGTTCGAAGCCGTCCGTGCACCTCTTGGGGTGAGCGCCGAAGTCCGCACTCGGCGGCGCCTCGGCCGGCGCCTGCACATGGAGCGCCCTGAGGAAGCCCGCCAGCGTGTCGGCCGCGTGGGCGCCGCGGCTGATCGAGCCGTGGTCAAGCGGCTCGCCGGGGACCCACGTCATCACGGTCCAGTGCTTGGGGAAGCGCTCGGACGGTTCGCCGAACCGCACCGGGGTCGGCACCGCGAGCGGCAGGCGCGGGGCCAGCACGGGCAGCCACCGCCGCTCCTTGAACTGGAGCTCGGGGGTGGGGTCCATCCGTTGCATGCGTACGGCCAGTTCGTCCCCGAGGCGCCACATCTGGTTGCCCCAGCCGCCCGCCACCTCGCGGACGGCCAGCCCCGCGAGGTCCGGGTGTTGCTCCCGCAGCAGGTCGCGGACCAGGCCCGCGGTGATCTCGATCTCGGTGCCGGTCATACGACGTCACAGTACCGAGACGGTGGGCGGGTCCGCGCCCACGTCGTCGCGACGAGGTCAGCCGCAGTGCACGTTGTTGAGCTTGCGCGAGTTCCAGGCCGGAATGATCGCTTCGACGTCGATGCACTGGTTGGGCGCGGAGACGTACACCGGGCCGGCGTAGTGCGTGAACTCGCCGGCGTCCGAGTCCTTCCCGCTGCCGTCGCCTCGCGAGATGATGACCCCCTTCCAGCTCTTGGTGTTGGCGTACTTGCCGTAGCCGTAGGTCAGGGCGCAGTTCTTGCCGGAGCTGGAGCTGTAGTACACCTCCAGCGTGCCCGTGCGGCTCCCGTTCGTCTTGTCGTTGACGGCGTAGACGCCGACCCGGCTGTAGCTGCTGCCGCAGGGTCCGGCCGCGCTTGCCGGGGCGGCGCCCAGCACCATCGTGGTGGAGGCGGCGACGGCCGCGCCGGTCAGGAGGGTCGCCAGCTTGCGTGTACGCACAGAAATCCCTTCAATCGATTGATGCTCACGACATGAGACCACAGATGCCGCCGCCGCGCATGACAGGGTGTTCGGCCGGTCTTGCGTTCGAGCGCGCTCGAAGGCATAACGTCCCCGCCATGACGACAAAGACCTGGATCATCACCGGCGCGTCCCGCGGTTTCGGGCGCGCACTGGCCGAGTCGGCGCTCGCGGCCGGCGACCGTGTGGTCGCGGCGGTGCGCCGGCCCGAGAGTGTGGCCGATCTGAAGGCCGGCCACCCGGACCACTGCCTGGTCGCGACGTTCGACGCCCGGGACGTCGCCGCGGCCGCGCCCCTCGTACGCGACACCCTTGACCGCTTCGGCCGGCTCGATGTGCTGGTCAACAACGCCGGCCGGGCCGTGGTCGGAGCGGTCGAGGAGGTCAGTGACGCGCGGCTGCGCGAGCTGATGGACGTGCACCTGTTCGGCCCCGCGGCGCTCGTACGCGCGGCGCTGCCCGCGATGCGTGAGCGGGGCTCCGGGACGATCGTGCAGATGAGCAGCCAGGGTGGGCGGACGTCGTTCCCCGGGGTGGCGGCGTACTCCGCGTCGAAGTTCGCCCTCGAGGGCTGGTCCGAGGCCCTGGCGGGAGAGGTCGCCCCGTTCGGGATCCGCGTGATGATCGTCGAGCCCAGCCGGTTCAGGACCGGTTTCCACAGCGGCGACGTAATGGAGTTCGTCGAGCCGTCCGCGACCTACCGTGACGTGCTCGCCGACGTCCGTGCGGACATGGCCGGGGTCGACGGCCGTCAGGAGGGTGACCCGGTGCGGGCGGCCGGGATCATCGTGTCCCTCGTGCACGGCGACGAGGTGCCGCTGCGGCTGCCGCTCGGACGCGAGGCGGCCGAGCCGCATCTCGCGCGCCTACCGGCGCGGCCTGGACGAGGTCGAGCGGTGGGCCGAGACCGCCCGCAGCGCCGACTTCGAGGGCGTCCCCGCATCGGTACGACCCGTCCAGGCTCCGGGCTCATGACCACCGACGATCTGATGGCCAGAGCGCTCGAAGCGCTCGGGGATGACGGTCCGCTGTCGGCCGAGGCGATCCACCGCCTCGCCGACCTGACCGACCTGCCCGAGACGATGACGATCGCCGAGGTCGCCGGCCTCCTCGACATCACGCCGCACACGCTGCGCTACTACGAGCGCACCGGGCTGGTCGAGGTGGCCCGCGACGGCAGCGGTCATCGCGTGTACGACGCCGCGGTGGTGCGGCGGCTGGTGTTCCTCACCCGGATGCGGTTGTCCGGCATGCCGATGCGTGACCTGCGGCACTACATCTCGCTCGTCGACGCCGGGGAGCACACGGTGCCCGAGCGGCTTGACGTGCTGGTCGAACATCGCGACATCATCCGGCGCCGGATCCGTGAGCTGACCCTCTCCCTCACGGCTGTCGAATACAAGATCGCGACGTACGGCGGGTCGGCCGGGCCGGACGTGCCCTGGTCAGTTTCCCCTGGCGGCGCGGCCGAGGCGAATGGCCGAGACGAGGAAGAAGATGCCGCCGGGGACGGCGTAGCCGGCCGCGTTGGTCAGCGTCGGGTCGGGGGCGGAGGCGCCGAGGATGAACGACGTGCCGGCGAGCACGGAGATGCCGCCACTGATGATCATCGGCCACTGGCCGCCCATCCCGCGGCGGGTGACGCCCACGCTCAACTGGACCGCCCCGGCCACGACCGCCCAGGCGCCCCACACGCGCAGCACCGCCGGGATGCCGGACGTGCAGGCGATGGCCACGCCGACGGCGGTGATCAGGCTGACCGCGATGTTGACGTACAGCAGGGCGGGTGATCCGGTGGCGCGCGACGCGCGGGCGTCGATGACGGCGGCGGCCACGTCGAACAGCGGGTAGAGCACGAGCAGGGTGACCGCGAGCGGGCCCAGGTTCGCGGCGGTGGTGAACATCACGAGCGCCCAGACGATGGCGAACGCGAACCGGGCGAAGTACAGCCGCCGCAGGGTGAACGCGGTTCCTGAGATGCCGGGCGAAGCGGTGATGGAGCTCATGGGTGATCCTTCTGCGGAAGTTGGCATACGAGACAGAATGTTCTGTCTTGCTCAGCCTGCAACTCGCGACGGCACCTTGTCAATACCGAACGTTCTACCTACCTCTGGTCGCCTCCGAAGGGACGGCGAAAATCGTTTGCCCCGCTGAGCGGGGATCGGGGAACGTGGTCCTCATGATGCTCTGACGGACCGCACCCCACTCCCCCAGACGCCACGGCGCCCGACTCGCGCCGTGATGCCGCCTGCCCGACTCCCCTTTTTCAGCGAAGAGAGCGTCTTGTCCGAACAACCTCCTGCCATGGGGGCGGCCACCGTGACGGTGTTCGCCTCCTCCACGAGCTGGATCGAGTCCGATGCCGTCGCGCAGTGCCACCAGGTGGCCGCCCTCGACGGCATGCTGCACGTCGCCGCCATGCCGGACCTGCACCCCGGCAAGGGCGCCCCCATCGGCGCCGCGATGACCGCGTCCCTCGTCTACCCGTTCCTGGTGGGCTCCGACATCGGCTGCGGCATCGCCGTGTTCCCCGTCAAGCTCAAGCGGGCCGTACCCGAGAAACTGGCGGCCCGCTTCCCCGACCTCGATCGTGCGCTGGACCCCGAGCGCGATGCCGGCGATCCCGCCTGGGACGTGCTGAAGGGCGACATTCCCGCCGGCCACGTCGAGGGCCTCGGGACGGTCGGGCGGGGCAACCACTTCGTCGAGCTGGCGAAGATCGGGACCGTCTTCGAGCCCGGCCACGCGAGCCGGCTCGGGCTGGAGGCCGGTGACCTGGTGCTCATCGTCCACAGTGGGTCCCGGGGGCTGGGCGAGCGGATCCTGCGGGCGCACACCGAGGTGCACGGCGCGGGTCCCACCCCTGATCCCACCGGCTACCTGGCCAGGCATGACGAGGCCGTACGGTGGGGGTCGCTCAACCGGCGGCTGCTGGCCGCCCGGGTCGCCCATGCCCTGGGAGCCGAGCCCACCGAGCCGATCGTCGACCAGTGTCACAACCTGGTCGAGGTCCGCGACGGGACCTACCTGCACCGCAAGGGGGCGGCGCCGGGCGACGGCCGCGACGTGCTCATCGCCGGCACACGAGGCACCCCTTCCTACCTCGTGGCCGGCCACGCCGGGCCGGACGCCGGCCATTCCGTGGCGCACGGCGCGGGCCGCAAGATGTCGCGGGCCGACGCGCTGCGCCGGGGCCGGGCCAAGCACACCGTCGAGGAGCTGCGCCGCACACCGGTGGGGTCGCTGGTGGTGTGCGGCGACCGCCAGCTGCTCTTCGAGGAGGCGCCCACGGCCTACAAGCGCATCGAGCAGGTCATCGCCGACCTCGTGGACCATGACCTGGCCACGCCGATCACCACCACGATCCCGCTGGTCACGTACAAGACGGCCGACCTCGGGTCCACGCCCCGGAAGGACCGGCGCCGCAAGCGGGGCCGGCCATGAGCGTCCACCTGCTCCTGTCCGCCGGGCGCGGCCCGCAGGAGTGCGCCTGGGCCCTGGCCCACCTGCTGCGCCGCCTGGAGGGCGACGCCGCCCGGCACGGCCTCGAAACCCGCCGGGCTCACACCGTTCCCGGCGACCGGCCCGGCACGTACCGATCGGCCCTCGTACGCATCGCGGGTGACGGCGCCGAGCCGTTCGCCGCCTCGTGGACCGGAACCCTGTGCTGGCAGGCCCCCAGCCCGTACCGATCCAGCACCGGCCGCAAGAACTGGTACGTCATCGCGCAGCCCTGCCAGGTCGACGCCCCGCGCACGACGTTCGACGAGGCGGAGGTCGACATCGTCGCGTGCCGCACCGGAGGCCCCGGCGGCCAGCACCGCAACAAGGCCAGCACGGCCGTACGCGCGACCCACCGTCCGACGGGGACCGTCGTCGTGGTCGACACCGAACGCCGGTTCAGCCTCAACCGCCGCATCGCCCTGCGGCTGCTGCGCGAGCGCATCGAACACGGCGACGAGGCGGCGGAGCGGGCCCTCACCACCGCCCGCCGGCGCGTCCACGACGAACTCGTCCGCGGCAACCCCACCCGCGTCGAACGCCCCCGCTGACCCGGGTGGAACCCGGCGATCGGCTAGGTGGAGCGCCCGCTCGCGGCGAGCGGGCTCAGGTGGAACCCGCACGTCACGACCCCGCTCACCCTCACCCAGGGCCAGGGGTGGGGCGCGAGGACTCACCTGGCTTCGTCTTCGGCCGGCATGCGGGCCGAGCGCGCGGGCAGCAGGGTGACCGTGCCGAGCAGCCAGTCGGCCAGGCGGTCGCGTTCGACCAGGATCAGCGGCTGCCGCGCGCCTAAGGCCTCGGCTCTGGCCTGTTTGGTGAGGCGGCCGGAGGTGACCAGCACTCCCGTGTGGCCGGCGAAGGTGTTGGCCAGCGCGCCGAGGAAGTTGCGCACCTCGGGCGCGCCCACCGTCCTGCTGTAACGCTTGCACTGGACGGCGTACCGGCCGTGTCCAGGAGCGACGGCCGTGATGTCCACCCCGCCGTCGCCGCCGCGGCCGCATTCGCGCACCTGGCGGAACCCGTCGGCGATCATCCGCTCGGCGACGAGATGCTCGAACGCCGGACCCGGCAGACGATCGACCTTCTCCAGCTCGGCGTTGCCGGCCAGGAACCGTTCCCTGTCCGCCTGGATCATGCGGTGCCGGAGGACGAGCCCGCCGGCGAACAGCACGGCGAGCAGGCCGGCGATCCCCGCCGCCCAGACCGGGTGATTGACGGCGAACCACACGATGACGACGCCCAGCAGACACGTCGCCGTCACCGCCGCCTCTCTTCTCCTTCTCCGCCTGCCGCGCCTCTTCCTGGAGCCCCTCGCCATGGTGCCTCCTCGATGAGAAGTGTTGAGGACGAGTGTGAACGGGAGGACCGACAGAACGACGCGGCGGTGCCCGGTCCGCGGTGGCATGAACGTGACTTTTCCGTCAGGGGGTGTGGCGGCGACCCGGAGGCCCCCCGCGACCTGCTGCCACTGCGGATGAACATCTTCGAGGGGGTGGCGGACTGTCATCGGCACTGGGACCCCCTGAAGGTCAGGGAGGCGACGCCCGGCCTGGTCGACCAGTGGATCTTCCTGCTCGACCGGATGGACCGTCATGCCCGGCCGCCCGGACTGCTGCGACCGGTCATCGACGTTCTCGCCGCGACGCAGGCGCGGATCATCGGATCGTGATCGCACGACCGTGGGCCCGGCCCCGGACACCCGCGACCGTGGCAGGCGGGCCCGGCCCCGGACGCCCGCGGCGGGCGGGATCAGCGCCGGACGTTCCTGAGGCCGTCCTCGGCGGTCTCGGTCCGGTCCGGCACGGCGGCGAGCCAGCCCCGTTCCTGCGCCCGGACGATCGCCTGGATCCGCGTCGTGACGCCCATCTCCCGGTAGAGCGCCTGGAGCAGCCGGAACATGGCACGCTCCGAGTAGCCGGCCCGGCCGGCGAGCTCGGCCACCGTCGCGCCCCCGGCGAGCTGGCGCAACCACGAGAGCTGGTGCGGGCTGAGCGTTCCCGGGCTCGTCCCGTCCTGGTGCACCCCGGTGACCAGCGCGGTGACCACCTCCGCGGGCAGCACCGCCTGCCCGTCGAACGTCGCCTCCACCGTGCGCCGCAACGCCGTCGCCGTCACCTCGCGCGGCAGCACGGACCGGGCGCCCGCTCGTACCGCCCGCGTCCCGAGCACGGCGGACTCCTCCACGAGCAGCACGATCACGCCGTGCGCGCCGCCCGTGTCGCGTAACCGTCCGAGCAGTTCCCAGTCCTGCTCGCGTACGAGGGTCAGCAGCACCACGCCGCGCCGCTCCTGGCGCACCCATGCCAGCAGGTCGGCCGGGGACTCGACCACGTACCCCGCCGTGGACAGGACGGCGGCAACCCCCTGGCGATACATAGGCAGAGGGTCGACAACCGCGACATGGACGGTCACCGGTGGCAGGATGTCCCTTCTCCACGACTACAGCGGCGACCGGCGGGTAGCCGATGCGAGCGGGGCTCCAGCCTAGATATCGAGATCGTCAGGTGCCCAGGATCACGGGGCGGATCGGGCAGGTTTCTGCGGCCTGTCGTCAGGTGCCCGCCACGGACCGTTCATGGACCTGCGGTGCGAACCCTTCCTAGCGTCGGAGCCAACCACGCCAGGAGGTCTTCATGGACAGGAGTGACCCCGCACCCTTCTACCGCATCCTCACCGACAACCCGGACGCCTCCAGGTCGTCACGGCCGGGGCATCACATCGAGGAGGACGACCGGCTGGCCATCCTGGAGGTCGCGAAGAAGTTCTCGACCACGGCGGCAATCAGGAACGAGCTCGTGAGATCCGAGGCCGAGATGGTCTGCCGGCTCGGGGGAAACCTGCTCCTGGCGCTGGTCGAGGCGGTCACCGGCCGAGGGAGTGGGGGCGGGGGCGACGAGGACCGCATGCCGGTCTCCTGACCGCTCATGGTGTCGCCGATGTCAAGCGGCGGGCGATCTGTCGCATCCGCCCGTGCTGTAACCTCTGATTACACGATTACAGCGGGGTGGGCCGCGATCCATCGCACGGAGGGTACGGACGCCGATGAGCCTTCGTCAGTACGAGTACGCCCTGGCGGTCGCCGAGGAGGGCTCGGTGACGGCGGCGGCCGAGCTGCTGCGCGTCGCTCAACCGTCGGTATCCCAGCAGATCCGCGGCCTGGAGCGGGAGCTCGGCGTGCAACTGTTCACCCGCACGCCGAGCGGGCTGGTGCCCACCGTGGTCGGCCGCGCGTTCCTGCGGGAGGCGGAGGTCGCCGTCAACGCGGCACGGCGGGCCAGGGCGACGGCGCGGGCCGGCGCCGACGAGCTGGTGGGCGAGCTGCTGGTCGCCGCGCAGATGGGACTCGGCACGCGGCAGTTGCCGAGCGCGCTGAGCGAGTTGCGCCACCGCTTCCCGCGGCTGGAGGTCACCGTCTTCGAGGAGCCCAACCCCGCCGAGATGGAGCGGCTGGGGCGCCGGGGCGTGCTGGACCTCGTCCTGGTGGCCGCGACGTGCGACGAGGGCAACGCCGTCGCCCACCATCTCGGCGACGAGGAGTTCGTCGTGGTGCTGGGCGCCGGGCACCGGCTGCTCGCCGAGGACCGGGTCGAGCTGCGCGATCTGGGTGCGGAGCCCTGGGTGCGCTTCGACCGCGACAGCACGCTCGACTGCGTGATGCAGGACGTGCTGCGCGACAACGAGCTGGCCCCCGCCACGGTCGCCCGCGTGTCCCAGACCGGCACCGCCATCCGCTGGGCCGCCCACGGGCTGGGGATCACGCTCGTCCCGGCCACCGCGGTGCCCCAGGACTACGAGCACCTCACGCGCCGGGTGTCGCCGGCCGTGTCACAGCCCGTCATCGCCGGGCTCCGCCACGGCGCGGGCCCGGCGGAGCTCGCCCTGCTCGAACTGCTGCGCCAGGAGACCTGGCACCGGTCCCCTACGCCGGCACCGGCGGGCGCGCCCGCTAGATGACGGCGCCGCCGGCGTCGACCTGGAGCGTGGTGCCGGTGATGTAGGCGGCGCGAGGAGAGGACAGGAAGTAGATCGCCTCGGCGATCTCGCGCGGATCGGCCGTGCGCTGGAGGCCCAGCGCCTTGGCCACCCCCTCGTTGCCCTCAGGGCCATATTCGGCCAGCACCCCTTCGGTACGGGTCGGGCCCGGAGAGACGGCGTTGACGCGGACGCCGCCGCCGGCGAACTCCACCGCCCACGTGCGGGTCAGCGAGGCCAGCGCGGCCTTGGACGCGCCGTAGACGGAGGCCCCGGCGAAGCCTCTGGTCGCCGCCAGCGAGGTGACGTTGACGATGCTGCCCTCCCCCTTGTCCAGCATGTACGGCACGAGCGCGGCGACCAGGAAGTAGGCACCACGCACGTGGGCGTCGAAGAGGTATTCGTACCCCTCCAGGCTCTGCTCGACGGTGAGCGAGGAAGGGAAGGCGCCGGCGTTGTTGACGATGATGTCGGCCGGACCGCTCCGCCGGCCCAGTTCGGCGACCGAGCCGAGGTCGGCCATGTCGGCGGCGACGAAGCGGACCGCGCCGTCCTCCTGCGCGGAGTGCGCGGCGTTCTTGCCGCGCTGGACGTCGCGGCCGGCGATGACGACCTCGGCGCCCGCGCGGGCCAGCAACCGGGCGGTCGCCAGCCCGATGCCGGACGTGCCGCCGGTGACCAGCGCGGTCTTTCCCTGCAATTCCATTTCAGTGTGACCTTTCATGCCGCCCTGCATGCGCGGGAAGGAGAAATAGCGGCGTTCAGCCCATGGGGAATTCGCCGCCGTCGATGATGAGATTTCTTCCGGTCAGCCAGCTTGCCCGTTCGGAAACGAGGAAAAGCACGGCGTCGGCGATGTCCTCCGGCCGGCCGTCGCGTCCCACTGGCACGGTGACGTCTTCGGCGTCGCTCTCCTCCGGCGCGATGCCCATGCGCGTGGCCACCTCCGCCCATCGCTGCCGCGTCTCCACACCGCCGGGGGTGTCGACCCTGCCGGGTGACACGGTGTTGACCCGGACCCCGAACGGGGCCAGTTCGAGGGCCAGCCCCCTGCTGTAGGTCACCAGCGCCGCCTTGGCCGCCGCGTAGTGCAGGAACATCGTCACCTCCGGCGACAGGACGGCCGCCGAGGAGATGTGCACGATCCTTCCCCAGCCCCGTTCCCGCATCCCCGGCGTCAGCAGCGCGTCCAGCCGCACCGACGCCAGGTAGTTCAGGTCGAGCGCGTCCTGCCACTCCTCGTCGGGGATGGCCGCACTGCCCTCGTACGGCTGCGCCCCGCCCACGTTGTGCACCACGATGTCCACGCCGCCGAGCAGGTCCTGCGCGGCCTCGGCGAGCGTTCGCGCCCCGGCCTGGCTCCGCACGTCGGCCGCCACGAACGCCGCCCCCTCCGGCGCCGTGCTCGCCGCCGACCTGGCGGTGGTGAGCACCTCGGCGCCCGCGTCAAGAAGGTGGCGTACGACGCCCGCGCCGATCCCGCGGGTGCCGCCCGTGACGAGGGCCCGCTTCCCCGCGAGTTCTGGTGTTGCCGTCTGTCTTTCGACCACGGTCATGCCGTCGGTCCTCTCGTCGATGAAAAATCCGGCGTGCACGATCCGCGATTTCCGCGGCGTGCATCTCGTTCAGCTGTTTCACGCTACGTCCGGAAAAGAACGAGAGGCAAAGACGAAATAGCGACGGGCGCCATAGGAGATTCCTATGGCGCCCGATTCACTCCCCCGCGACCGGTCACTCAGTAGATGCGGTACTTCTTGCCGCAGTTGTCGAACTTGCCGGCCCAGCAGGTGAACGTGTACACCTTCTTGATCCCCCGGCCGCTCCAGGCGCCCGCGACCTTGCCGTCCCACGCCTTGTTGAACCTGGTCCAGTGGCCGTTCTGGTACACCTCGAACCAGACCCAGCCCTTCTTGCCACCGACCTTGTCCACCCCGTACCACTTCGTGAAGACCTTGCCGTGGTTCTTCCACGTCTTGCCGAACGTGTACGCCTTGCCGTCGCTGGAGAAGAACTTGCCCCAGGTCGTCGTGGAGTGCGTGCTCGCCTGGGCGGCGGCCGGGCTCAGGGCGAGGCCGGTGACGGCCATTGAACCGGCAAGAGCGGCGATTGCGAAGGTCTTACGCATTTCGGGTTCCTCCCCCGTGTCGGTGTGATCCGGTGAGAGGGACATTACGGAGACTCTCGGGGATCAACTGTGGACGAATCCACACAGCGGATGTGATCGGCGCCACAACCGCGTTCCGGGGCTTCCAATGACGAAGGTGGACATTCGGGCGATCGGCGTCGAGATTGGTCGGCAGGCGCGGCCATCGCCCGGCCGGCGCCGAACGTACGACGTGAGGAGCGCGCATGAGGATCGTGGACCTGACGGACGGATACATCGCCTTCGACCTCGACTGCCCGACGAGCGCGGGCGGCACCCGGCTGGCCCCTGACGTCACCCCTGGCGAGGCCGGGCTGCTGGCGCGGGCGATGACGTACAAGCTGGCCCTGCTCGGCGAGCGGATCGGCGGGGCCAAGGCGGTGCTGCGGGCCCGGCCAGAGGACCGTGCGGCCGTCCTGGCCCGCTACTGCGAGGAGATCACCCCGATGGTCGAGAAGGGCACTTTCGTCACGGCCTCGGACCTGGGCACGCATGCGCGGGACTTCGCCTCGCTGCCCGGTCACCGTACCGGCTCGGTGATGCACCAGGAGGTCGGCGGCGAGCTGGTGGACACGATGGTGACGGGCCTCGGCGTGGTGGTCGCCGCGCAGAGCGCGCTCGGCGGGCTGGCCGGGCGCACGTTCGCGGTGGAGGGGTTCGGCAAGGTGGGCGGCGCCGTCGTACGGGAGGCCGCGCGGCGAGGTGCGCGGCTCGTCGCCCTCTCGACGCTGCACGGCTGCGTGAGCGACCCCGCCGGGCTGGACGTCGCCGCGCTCGAGGAGGTGCGCGCCGAGCACGGCGACGCCTGCGTGACCCTGCTCGGCCTGCCGGTACGGCCCGCCGAAGCGCTGTACGAGGTGGCCGCGGACGTGCTGGTGCCCGGAGCGCGGACCGGCACGCTGAGCGCCGGGCGCGCCGCCGGCGTGCGCGCCCGCGTGATCGCACCGGCGGCGAACGTGCCCTACACCAGGGCCGGGCTGCGCACCCTCGCGGAGCGCGACGTGGCGGCGCTGGCCGACTTCGTCTGCGGGGCCGGCGCGACGATCGGCTACCTCGCCGAACGCGCCGGCCGGTTGCCCGACGCCGCCTCCGCGCGGGACCTGGTGGAGGAGCGCATCGCCCGGTTCACCGGGCAGGCGCTGGAGCATCCCGGCGGGCCGTTCGCGGGCTCGTGCGCGCTTGCGGAGGAGTTCCTCGCCACCTGGCGCGACCCCGCCGACCTCGCCGGCGGCCCTCCCCTCGCTCCCGAACCGGGACGGTGAGCGGACCCGCTTCCCGGTGAGCCCTGTCAGCCGAGGAAGTCGAGGAGGTGGGCCAGCAGGGCCTCCGGCCGCTCTTCGGGGATGAAATGGCCGTATTCGGGAATCTCGGCGCCTGTCACGTCGTCGGCGTACTCACGCCAGATCTCCAGGGCCGGCATCCGGGCAGGCAGGCCCACGGAGCCCCACAGGGCCAGGACCGGCATCGTCAGCCGGCGGCCGTGCTCGATGAGCCGATGCGGCAACCGCGTCAAGGCTCAGCGCCACCACCTCCGCACCCGCGCCCCCGGCTGAACGGCGCTCTTTCCAGGGGAACTACGTCGCCTTCCGGGCCTCCCGCATCTTCCCCGTGGCGAAATAGCCGACCGCGACCCGGTAGAAGCCGGAGATCGACTCGCCGCCTTCGAGCCCGGCACGGAACTGCTTGCGTACCTTCGTGAAAGGGAAGGCCGTGCTGCCGTCGGGAAGGAGCACGCCCCACGCCTCGCCGTCGTGCCGGTGCCAGCGGCCGCCCGTGGCGGCCACCAGGCAGGCGCCCAGGAACGACCCGAGCACGCCGACCAGCCCGTCGATCCGCTCCGGGTCGAAGCCGGGGCGGGCACGCTGACGCTCGATGAAACCCTCCACCCACGCGACGGACTCCGCGTCGAGGCCGAAGTCGATGTCGCTGAGCGGTGCGAGTTGCTCGATGGCCAGGTCGACGTTCGCCTCGATCTTCCGCAGCTCCTCTGCCTCCATCCTGGGATGGTCGCACCGGCCGCGGGACCGATCAATCGGGTTTCCGGCCCGACGGGCACAATCCAGATTAATTGACACGACATACATGTCGTGTAATCTATTGGCATGACGAACCAACCGACGCTGGTGTTCATCCCCTGCTTCTCCGGAGCCCCCTGGGATCTGACGCGGCTCACCCCGCTGGCCCACCGCCCGCGACGCACCTTCAGGCTTCCCGAAGGCGTGTCCGACATGGAGGCCTACGCCGACGCCGCCGCCGCGCACGTCGCCGACCTGGACGACTACGTGCTGGTCGGCGACTCGTTCGGGGCGAACATCGCGCTGGCGCTGGCCGTGCGAAGGCCGGCCGGGCTGCGCGCCCTGGTGATGTCCGGCGGCTTCGCGGCGAACCCCGTCACCTCCCCTGTCTGGAGGAGCGCCATGCGGGTCATGGGCAAGCTGCGCGGCGGCCTCTACCGGCAGCTGGCACTGCGCGCGCACGCCCGCCGGCTGGCCTCCCCGCACGACCGTGAGGGCCAGGTGCCCTGGAGCGCGGCCGACAGCCGCAGGTTGTTCCTGGAGCACACCCCGGCGGCGTCCTTCGGGGCCCGCGTCGGCGCGGCGCTCACCGCCGACTACGTCGACCGGCTCGATCGCGTACGTGTCCCCACCCTGATCATCACGCCGTCGCACGACGAGCTGATCGGCGAGCAGGCGGCCGAGACCATGCGTACGGGCATCGCCGGCTCCCGCGAGGTCGTGCTGGACAGGACCGGGCACATGTTCCGTTTCACCCACCCCGAGACCTACGCCCAGGCCGTCGAGACGTTCCTGGCCGAGACGGCCGCCGACCGCGGGATGGCCCATGCGGCCCGCTGAGGAGCTCAGATACCTGATCCTGGCCGCGCAGCGGGAGGGCAACCGGCTGCTCGCCCAGGCCCTCCGCCCGCTCGGCATCACCCCCTCCCAGGCCGAGGTGATCCGGGTCCTGGGTGAGCGCGGCCCTCTGACGCTCAACGGCCTCGGCGAACTACTGGTCTGCGAGAGCGGCAGCAGCCCGAGCAGGCTCGTGGACCGGCTGGTCGGCATCGGCCTGGTCAGGCGGGACGTGGCGGCCCACGACCGCCGCCACATCGCCCTGTCGCTGACCGCGGAAGGCGACGATCTCGTACGGGAGATCGCCGAGATCGAGGAGCGGCTCTACCGGTCGATCGACGCCGCGGCCGAGGACCGCGACGTCGAGCAGATCCTCGGTTTCCTCAGGGCGTTCGTCGGCGGCCTGCCCGCAGGCGAAGCCCTGGCCCGCCGCGCCCCCCCGCCGGCGGATCCCGGCTGAAGGGCCGTCAGGCCGCCTGCAGGCGCCGGTGGGCCGTGGGGCTGATGCCGCGCAGCCGTTTGAAGGCGACGGACAGGGCGAAGGCGTTCGCGTAGCCGACCCGGCGGGCGATCGTCTCGACGGTGTCGTCCGTCGCGCGCAGCAGGTCGGCGGCCAGGGTGATCCGCCAGCCGGTCAGGTAGGCGATCGGCGCCTCGCCGACCAGGGCGGTGAACCGGCGCGACAGGCTCGCGCGGGAGACGCCGGTGCGTTCGGCCAGCCCGACGAGGGTCCACGGATGCGCGGGATCCTCGTGCAGCAGCCGCAGCGCGAGGCCGACGACGGGGTCGCCCTGCGCGCGGTACCAGCCGGGCGCCTGCGACTCCGGCCTGGCGAACCAGGCGCGCAACGTGGTGATCAGCGCCAGGTCGAGCCACCGGTCGAGCACGCTCTGCTGGCCCGGCTGGTCCTGCTGGACCTCGCCGAGCACCACGTCCATGACGTGCCCGGCGACGTCGGCGGCCGGCACCACCAGCACCGGCGGCAGGGCGGCGAGCAGGCGGCGGCCGACGTCTCCTTCCAGCGGGTAGGTGCCGCTGATCACCATGGCGGCCCCCTCCGGACGCGCGCCGTGCGTACGGACCCCGAGCCGCGCGCTGTAGTCGACGGGGGCTCCCGGCAGAGGTTCGCAGCGTCCGCCCGGGTGGATGCGCAGTTGCGGCGCGGTCGCGGGGTCGTCGCCCACGATGTACGGCTCCGGGCCGCGCAGCACGGCGACGTCGCGTTCCTCCATCCGGACGGGCGCGAGGCCGTCGCGGACGATCCAGGCAGAACCGCGGATGAGGGACGCGAGCGCGAGCGGCGCCTCGTCGGCGATGTGCAGCGCCCACGGCGGGTCCATGATCGTCAGGTTGAAGACCCCGCCCCGGGCTCTGGCGCCGGCCAGCAGGTCGTCGAGCACGTCCACGACCCCAGCATAGGTGAGATTCACAGACATGGAAATGCGCTGAACAGCCATGGTCTGTCTCACCCTTTCGCGGTGAACTCGTCACATGACAACAACACCGATCCTCATCCTGGGCGGCGCGGGCAAGACCGGCCGCCACGTCGCCGAGCGGCTGCGGGCGCGCGGCGTCCCGATCAGGCTCGCCTCGCGATCGAGCGAGCAGCGCTTCGACTGGTACGACGAGAGCACCTGGCCCGCGACGGAGGCCGGGATCGACACGGCCTACCTGGCACCGCCGTACGACCCGCCGGGGCTCGCGCGGGCCGGGCGGTTCGTCAGGAAGGCCGCGGCCGGCGGACTGCGCCGGGTGGTGCTGCTGTCCGGGCGCGGCGTCGGCAGCCCCGGCCGCGAGTTCGAGGTCTACCACGCCCAGCTCGAACTGGAGAACGCCGTCAAGGACAGCGGCGCCGGCTGGACCATCGTCCGGCCCTCCTGGTTCATGCAGAACTTCAGCACGGACTTCATGCACGCGCAGGTGCTGGCCGGCGAGTTGCGGCTGCCCGCGGGCGACGGCGCGGAGCCGTGGATCGACACCGAGGACGTCGCCGACGTGATGGTGGCCGCGCTGCTGGACGAGAGGCACACGGGCGAGACGTACTCGCTGTCCGGCCCCCGCGCCCTCACCCTCGCCCAGGTCACGGCCGAACTGTCCGCCGTGACCGGCCGGCCCATCGGGTACGCCGCGCTCGAACCCGAGGAATTCGTCATCGAGATGGTCGGCCAGGGCGCGTCCCAGGTCGAGGCGGAGGCCGTGCGCGACCTGCTGGCGGTGATCCGCAACCACCGCTCCGGCCATCTCTCCGACGGCGTGCGGCAAGTGCTCGGCCGGGAGCCACGCGACTTCACCGACTGGGCCCGGACCACCGCGCGCACCGGCGTGTGGACGTCATGACGCTCCCCCGCGCCCACCTCCGCCGCCAGACGGGGACTCCGTGTCCCTGGGTGGGTTGAGCCTTCTCCAGCCGCTCGCCGGCGCGCACCGTTGGTGACATGGCAACGACGAAGCAGCCCGGCGGGCGGCGCCCCCGCCCGAACCGGGTCCACGACGCTCCCGAGGAGCGCGGCATGACCGTCCCGACCCTTTCGACGGCCGAGCGGGACCGGCGGTGGGAGCTGGCACGCGCGTTCATGGAGCATGAAGGGCTCGACGCGCTGCTCGTCTTCGGCGAGCACGAGGACGCCGGTCCGGCTCAGGTGGCGTACGACACGTGGTTCACCAACGGCCGGCCGGGGACGACGGTGGTCTTCCCGCGGACCGGCGATCCGCTCTGCCTGCTCCCCGGCCCGCTGTTCATCGCGGACCACCTGGAGTCGTCCCGCCGCGACGACATGTGGATCCCGCCCGGGAACCTGCGCGGTTCCCGGCACTCCGCGGCGATCGCCGAGACGCTCGGCGGGCTGGGGCTGGCGAAGGGGAGGATCGGCGTCGTGGGGCTCGGCCCGCACCTGCCGTGGCACCCCGAGGGCATCCTGCCCTACCGGCTCTGGGACACCGTCCTGTCGCGCTTCCCGCAGGCCGAGTTCACGCCGGTCGACGTGGCGTTCGCGCAGCTCGTCAGCCGGCTGAGCCCGGAGGAGCTCGACCTCGTACGCCACTCCGCGGCCATCGGCGACGCCATGGTGCGCGCCATGGTCGGGACCGCCGCTCCCGGCGTTTCCGAGAGCGAGGTGTACGCGGCCGGCATGTCCGAGGGATACCGGCGGGGAACGCTTCCCGCGGCCATGCACTTCTGGTCAGGCCCTGACCAGGTCGCCTCCGCCCCGCCGGAGTGGGGCTACCGGGCCAAGGCTCCGCGCGTCCTGCTGGAGGGCGACGTGATCTACGCGGAGGTGTTCTGCAACTTCGGCGGACGCCACACCCAGCACCAGGTGACGATCGCCGTCGGCGAGGTGCACGAGGACTTCCACCGCGCGGGGGCCGTCGCCCGCGCCGCCTACGACGCGGGCCTCGAAGCCCTGCGCCCTGGGCGGACGTTCGGCGAGCTCGTCGAAGCGGTGCACGAGCCGATCCTGGCGGCCGACGGTTCGGTGTACAGCATCGCGGTGCACTCGCTCAACCCTGGCCTCGCGCTGGGCGCCATCCGCACCGACGTCGGCGGGCTCCCCGGCGCCGAGGACTACCCGCCCGTGCCGGAGGGCGGCACCCTCTTCGCCGACATGGTGCTCGAACCAGGGATGACCTTCGTCCTGGAGCCCAACTACGCCTTCGGGCGCCGCATGGTGCACCTCGGCGGCACGGTGGTCGTGGGCGAGGACCGGCCGGTCGAGCTCAACCCGTACACGGCGAAGATCCTGCGGGCGGCCGGAACGCCGGCTCCCGGTCACCGCCGCTCAGTCGCGTGAGCCGAGCGGGGCGTGCACCGTCACGTGCGGTGACAGGGCGTCGAGGAAGCCGGGCGCGTCGAAGGCCGCGCCGGCGGAGACCACGCCCGTCGCCTTGGTCCGGCCGGTGAGGATGCGGTCGACCGCCTCCACGGCGAGCGGCGCGCTGACGGCGTAGATGTCCTGACCGGTGGCGGCCACGCGGCGTTCGGTGCCGCCGGAGCGGACGACGACGTCGACGAGGAAGGTCTGCGCGCTGCGGCCCCGCTCGTCGACGGCCGTCGGCGCCGAGGCGTCGGGAGCGGACAGGTCCGCGGCCGCGTTGGCGCTCATGTACGTCCGCACCTCGGGAACGGCCAGGTGACTGGGAACCGTGACGACGTCGGCCATGGTGAACTCCCCGATGACGCTCTGGAGACCGAGCGGCGCCGGGAAGTCCCACTCCAGCGTCGGCAGGGCGTCGTCGTGGTACTCCAGCCGCCCGCCGGTGAAGCGGACGCGCCTGCCGCCCCGCCGCTGCCCCGACACCACGCCGGAGGCGACCGTGCCCGCGGTGGGATGCCAGCTGCTCAGGCCGTAGGCCACGTGCACCTCGTCCGCGGCCGTCCAGTCGCCCATCGCCGTGGTCACCAGCAGGTCGCCGAGGCCGCCGTAGAAGGCCATCGCCGGGACCACCACGGTGCCGACGGCACGGGCGGGCTCGGCGAAGTGCGCGAACGTGTCCACGTTCGCCTCGATCTCGGCCGCCACGTCGACATAGGGGATGCCGGCCCGCAGCGCCGCCTCGACCAGCGGGCCGGCGGTCCGGGCGAAAGGCCCGGCGCAGTTGATCACGGCGTCCGCGCCGCGCAGGGCGCGGTCGAGGGAGTCCGGGTCGTCGGCCGACGCCTGCCTCACCTCGGGCTCCGCCGCCAGCGCCAGCAGCTTGTCCCGGTCGCGGCCGAGGAGCAGCGGCGCGTACCCGCGCTCGCGCAACTCGGCGACCACGAACCGCCCGGTGTGCCCGTAGGCACCGAACACCGCCACATTCCGACCCGACGTCATTGCTGCTCCCACCTGCTCGAACCTTTGCGATACGGAGATCCTCCCGTCCGGGGGCCACTCAAAGCTAGTGTCCGGAACGACATGACCCGTACAATTACCGACATGACTCCTGACCCGCGCTCCGTCGCGGTCGCCGCCACCGACGGCATGCTCCACTTCGAGCTGGCCCTGGCCTGCGAGGTCTTCGGCTCGGCCCCCGCCGTTCTCCCCGGCCCCTGGTACGACGTCAAGGTGTGCGGCACGCACACCGTCCGGGCCGACCGGTTCATGCTGGAGCCGGACTGCGGGCTCGACCGGCTGGCACGGTCCGCCACCGTGATCGTGCCCGCCCTGGCCGACGTCGACGTGGACCCGCCGGCCGACCTGGTCGAGGCGGTGCGGGCCGCCCACGAAGCGGGCGCGCGGGTGGTCTCCCTGTGCACGGGCGCGTTCGTGCTCGCCGCCGCCGGCCTGCTCGACGGGCTGCGCGCCACCACGCACTGGGCGCACACCGAGCAGCTGGCCGCCCGCCACCCCCGCGTGGTGGTCGACCCCGACGTGCTCTACGTCGACAACGGCAGCGTGCTCACGTCCGCGGGCAAGGCCGCGGCGATGGACCTGTGCCTGCACCTGGTACGCCGCGACCACGGCTCGGCCGTGGCCAACGTGGTCGCCCGCCGCCTGGTCGTGCCGCCCCACCGGGCCGGCGGCCAGGCCCAGTTCGTCGCCACACCCGTGCCCGACCAGGACGGCCATCCGCTGGCCGAGCTGTTCCCCTGGGTGATGCGGCGCCTGGACCAGCCGCTCACCGTGGACGACCTGGCCCGCCAGGCGAACATGAGCTCACGCCACCTCACCCGGCACTTCCACTCGGTCGCCGGCACCACCCCGCTCCAGTGGCTGCTGATGCAGCGCATCCGGCGCGCGCAGGAGCTCCTGGAGACCACCGACGAGGGCGTCGACGCCATCGCCGCGGCCTCGGGCATGGGCACGGCGGCGACGCTGCGCCGCCACTTCCAGCGCACGATCGGCGTACCCCCGGACACGTACCGCCGCACGTTCCGCGCCTGACCCCCGAACGCCGGTCAGAGTCGCTTGATCAGGAACCGGCACGGCTCGGCGACCTCGTGCCGCACGCCGTCAGGCTGGTCCGCCGGGGATGAGGAGGCGTTTGGCCGGTTTCCCGCTCGGCCCTGACGGCACCTCGTCGATGACGGTGATGGTCGCCGGCACGCACCCGTCGCCGAGCCGTTCCCTGACCATGGTGCGCAGCGCGCCGAAGTCGGGGGTGCGGCCCGCCCTCGGGATGACGAACGCGTGCACCGCCTCGCCGGTGTCCTCGTCCGGGGCGCCGACCACGTACGCCTCCGCGATGTCGGGGCAGGCGGCCAGGGCCCGCTCGATCGGGCCGGCGTAGTGGAGGTTCGCGTTGACGATGATGACGTCCCGCGTGCGCCCGACCAGGTAGAGGCGGCCCTCCTCGTCGAAGTGGCCGAGGTCGCGCGTGCGCACCCACCCGCCGGCGAACACCTCCGCCGTCTCCGCCGGGTCGGCCCAGTAGCCGAAGGCCTGCGAAGGTGTGCGGACGTACAGCTCGCCGTCGGTGCCGGCGGGAACGGGCACGC
Source organism: Nonomuraea mesophila (assembly GCF_004352805.1). Classification (NCBI taxonomy): domain Bacteria; kingdom Bacillati; phylum Actinomycetota; class Actinomycetes; order Streptosporangiales; family Streptosporangiaceae; genus Nonomuraea; species Nonomuraea mesophila. The sequence continues at coordinate 618 of NZ_SMLD01000049.1, read as the reverse complement.
CGTCCGGGTCCCTGATCTCGACGTCCACGACGTCGGGCGGGAAGCCGACCGAGGGCGGAACGTCCGACGGCGTGGCCATGGAGATCATGCCGGTCTCGGTCTGCCCGTAACCGTGGAAGACGACGGGGCCGAGCACCTCGCGGGCCTCGTGGAGCCGGGACGCCTCCACCGGCGAACCGGACACCATGAGCGCGCGCAGGCTGCTCAGGTCGGCCGGCGCGGCACGTTGCGCGGCGACCAGCCGGTAGAGCCGCGGCACGGTGACGACACTGGCCGACGCCCGGTGCTCGACGATCGCGTCGGGGAACACCGGCTTGTCGGCGACGACCATGGTGCCGCCGGCGGCGAGCGTGAGGATGCCGTACTCCACCATGACCTGGCTGGCCAGCGAGCCGAACACGAGGTAGCGCTGGAGCCGGGAGGCCAGCTCCCTGACCGCGGGCGGCCACGCCGCCGGGCGGGCCGCCCAGGCGGCGTCCATGGCGGCGTACGTCTGCGCGCAGGCCTTGGGGGCGCCGGTGCTGCCGCTGGTGTGGACGAGCCGGGCCACGTCGTGCGGGCGGCCCGACAGGCGCAGCGGGCCTCCGTCGTCGGGGTGCTCCAGCAGGTCCTCGACGG
>NZ_SMLD01000420.1:0-423 GCF_004352805.1 Nonomuraea mesophila | reverse complement strand
CCTCGGTCAGCAACTGCACCGCACCCGCCGACCAGTCCACATGCGGCGACGGCTCATCAGCATGCAACGTCCGCGGCAGCACACCGTTGCGCAGCGCCATGACCATCTTGATCACACCGCCCACACCCGAGGCCGCCTGTGTGTGCCCGATGTTGGACTTCAGCGATCCCAGCCACACGGGCCGGTCCTCGGGCCGCTCCTGGCCATAGGTGGCCAGCAACGCCTGGGCCTCGATCGGGTCGCCCAGGGTCGTGCCGGTGCCGTGCGCCTCGACCGCGTCCACCTCGGCCGGCGACAGACCCGCGTTCGCCAGCGCCTGACGGATCACCCGCTGCTGCGAAGGACCGTTCGGAGCCGTGATCCCGTTACTCGCACCATCCTGATTGACCGCACTACCCCGCACCACGGCCAGGACCCGGTGGC